>JBAUTC010000341.1:0-12488 GCA_049582025.1 Thiomonas sp. | reverse complement strand
AGATCACCCCGCAACCGGGTGTGGACCGCGAGGAAGTGGCCGCAGCCGTGGCCGCCGAATCGTCCACCGGGACCTGGACCACGGTGTGGACCGACCTGCTGACCGACCTGGACTACTACAAGGGCCGCGCCTATCGCATCGAAGACGTCCCCGGCGACGACACCTGTTTCTACGCCTTCGTCGCCTATCCCATCGACCTGTTCGAAGAAGGCTCCGTGGTCAACGTGCTGACCTCGCTGGTCGGTAACGTGTTCGGCTTCAAGGCCCTGCGCGCACTGCGCCTGGAAGACGTGCGCTTCCCGATCGCCTACGTCAAGACCTGCGGCGGCCCGCCAAACGGTATCCAGGTCGAGCGCGACAAGATGAACAAATACGGCCGTCCGCTGCTGGGTTGCACCATCAAGCCCAAGCTCGGCCTCTCCGCCAAGAACTATGGTCGCGCCGTTTACGAGTGCCTGCGCGGCGGCCTCGACTTCACCAAGGACGACGAAAACGTCAACAGCCAGCCGTTCATGCGTTGGCGTGACCGTTTCGCCTTCGTGCATGAGGCCACGCTCAAGGCCGAACGCGAAACCGGCGAGCGCAAGGGCCACTACCTGAACGTGACCGCTCCGACGCCCGAAGAGATGTACAAGCGTGCGGAGTTCGCCAAGGAAATCGGCGCACCGATCATCATGCACGACTACCTGACCGGCGGCCTGACGGCCAACACCGGCCTGGCCAACTGGTGCCGTGACAACGGCATGCTGCTGCACATCCACCGTGCCATGCACGCCGTGCTCGACCGCAACCCGCACCACGGCATCCACTTCCGCGTGCTCACCAAGGTGCTGCGTCTGTCGGGTGGTGACCACCTGCACTCCGGCACCGTCGTCGGCAAGCTTGAAGGCGACCGTGAAGCCACTCTGGGCTGGATCGACACCATGCGTGACGAGTTCATCAAGGAAGACCGTTCGCGTGGCCTGTTCTTTGACCAGGACTGGGGTTCCATGCCCGGCGTGATCCCGGTTGCCTCCGGCGGCATTCACGTGTGGCACATGCCCGCACTGGTGTCCATCTTCGGTGACGACTCGGTACTGCAGTTCGGTGGCGGCACGCTGGGTCACCCCTGGGGCAATGCTGCCGGCGCTGCTGCCAACCGCGTCGCGCTCGAAGCCTGCGTGGAAGCGCGCAACGAAGGTCGTCCCATCGAGAAGGAAGGCAAGGAGATTCTCACTGCCGCCGCCACGCACAGCCCCGAACTGAAGATCGCCATGGAAACGTGGAAGGAAATCAAGTTCGAATTCGACACCGTGGACAAGCTCGACGTGGCCCACAAGTAAAAATCGCTGCTCTGAGACGTTCATGCGATGCGCCCTTGGCTTCGGCCAGGCGCACTGCGCGGACGTATCGACTAGAAAGGAAATCAAATGTCTGAAGTGATGGATTACAAAAGCCGCTTGAGCGACCCCGCCAGCCGCAAGTTCGAAACCTTCTCCTACCTGCCCGCGATGAACGCCGAGCAGATCCGCAAGCAGGTCGAGTACCTCGTGAAAAAAGGCTGGAACCCGGCCATTGAGCACATCGAGCCCCAGTACCTGATGGACTCCTACTGGTACATGTGGAAGCTGCCCATGTTCGGCGAGACCGACGTGGACAAGGTGCTGGCGGAAGCGGAAGCCTGCCACAAGGCGAACCCCGACAACCATGTGCGTCTGATTGGCTACAACAACTTCAACCAGTCGCAAGGCGCCTCGATGGTGATCTTCCGCGGCAAGACTGTGTAATCCCACGCGGCGGGTGACCGTACGAGCCCCCGTCGCCCCACAAGGGCACGGGGGCTCTTGTTTTTCCGCGCATGATGCGCCCTGCCCCCCGCGCTACGCCGGGCGCCACATCCGCGGACAAATACAAATCCAACATCAGGAGTTCCAAATGAGCAGCATCGTCGACCAATACCGCATCACCAAGGAACCGTATTACCGCCCCGTCGCCGACGAGGTGGAGTTGTTCGAAGCCGCCTACTCGGTACGCATGCCCATGATGCTCAAGGGCCCCACGGGCTGCGGCAAGACCCGCTTCGTCGAGGCCATGGCCTACAAGCTGAACAAGCCGCTGATCACCGTGGCCTGCAACGAAGACATGACCGCCTCCGACCTCGTTGGCCGCTTCCTGCTGTCCGCCACGGGCACCGAATGGCAGGACGGTCCGCTGGCCATCGCTGCACGCCACGGCGCCATCTGCTACCTCGACGAAATCGTCGAGGCGCGGCAGGACACCACCGTGGTCATCCACCCGCTGACCGACAACCGCCGCGTGCTGCCGCTCGAAAAGAAGGGCGAGCTGATTCACGCGCACCCGGATTTCCAGATCGTCATCTCCTACAACCCCGGCTACCAGAGCTTGATGAAGGATCTGAAGCAGTCCACTAAACAGCGCTTCGGCGCTCTGGACTTCACCTACCCCGAACACGCCATCGAAAGCGAGATCGTGGTGCACGAATCAGGCATCCCCAAGGAGGTGGCCGAGAAGCTGGTGTCCATTGCCGAGCGCAGCCGCAACCTCAAGGGACACGGTCTCGACGAGGGTCTGTCCACCCGGATGCTGATCTACGCGGGCTCGCTCATTGCCAAGGGCGTTGACGCCAAGGCCGCCTGCCGGGTGACACTGGTGCGCCCCATCACCGACGACCCCGACATGCGCGACGCGCTCGACGCCGCGGTTGCCACCTTTTTCTGATTGTTCCCGGCCAGCAAGGAGGCATGGCCATGGCCATCACACTCGACGATTACGCCGACTATCTCGAAGACCTGTCCCCCCACACCCGGGAGGTGCTCGACAGCGCCTGGCACGACGCGACCAAGGTGCTCAGCCCGCGCGGGCTGGACAACTACATCAAGGGCGCGGGCGCGCTGCGTGGCCTGGGCAAGGGCGATTCGCTGGTGGAGAACTGGATCGAAAACGCTCCGCTGGTCGCCAAGGAAGTGGGCGAGGACGTGGTGGGCGAGCTTGTCACCGCCGCGCTCACCCTGGCCTCCAAGACTTCGGGCGCGGTTATCGAACTGCTGTTGGCCACCGCGCCCACGGCGGCCAACCGTCTGGGCGACGCCGAACTGTTTTCCAACTACCTCCAGTTCATCAACACCCTCATTGCGCAGGCGCCGCGCGGCGTGCGCCCCATGCTCGACAAGATCGACATGCTGTTTTCCCAACTCACCCTGGGCGGGCTGCGGCGCTGGGCGCTGTGGGGTGCGCACGCGCACCGCACCAATTACGAAGAGCAGATCCTCTACTTCAGCCTGGAGAGCAAGGAATCGCTCGCCATGCTGCAGAATGAGCGCAAGGGCACCCTGCTGGTGGACGTGCAGCGGCGCATCAACATGTACCTGCGCGCGCTGTGGGCTCGCGACTTTTTCATGCGCCCGACCTCGGGCGACTTTGAAAACCGCGAGGGCTACAAGCCCTACATCGAGGACTATCTGCTGCACCTGCCCGATGCCTACGACGACTTCACCCCAGAGGGCGGCGAGACCGTGGGCGGTCTGGAGCTGTACCGCGCCGCCGCGGCGCATTGCGCCGCGCACGTGGTCGAAACCCGCGCACCCATTTCCGCCGAGGCGCTCAACCCCTATCAGATGGCCGTGATCTCGGTCATCGAAGACGCCCGTGTCGAAGCACTGTCCATCCGCCGCTTTCCAGGCCTGCGGCAACTCTGGGCCAGGCTGCATACCGCCAGGCCCGAGATGCACGCCACCGTGGGCGACTATCTCAACCGCCTTGCCCGCGCCCTGCTCGACACCGAATATGCCGACAGCGATCCGTGGATCGCCGAGGGACGCGCGCTGTTTGCCGCGGCGCAGGACCGCCTTCATGACAACCAGCTCTCCTGGGACATCGGCGTCACCCTGGCGCACAAGCTGCAGGCCGAGAAGAAGTTGTCGTTCAACCCGCGCAACGACGTCCTCACCGCGCCCTACCGCGACGACAACCGCTACTTCTGGGAATTCGAGGAGTTCGACTTCGACAAGGCCGCCAACGCCGGGTATGAGTTGGTCAAGCAGGTACGCAAGCACGTCAGCGTGATGGAGATGGCAAACGAGATCGACGTGGAAAACGCCGGCGACGACGCCGAGGAAGTCTGGGTGCTGAGCACCGAGCTCTTCCCCTACGAGGACATGGGCAAGAGCTTCAACGAGATGGAAGGCAAGGAACCGGTGTCCGAGCCCTTCCATTACTCCGAGTGGGACTACCAGATCCAGCTCGAACGCCCGGCTTGGGCCACGGTGCTGGAGCGTCGCGGCAAGATGGGCGAACTCGACGTCATCAATGCGATCACCGCGCAGTACAAGCGCGAAATCCACCGCATGAAGTTCCTGCTCGACGCCATGCAGCCGCAGGGTGTGCAGCGTATCCGCAAGCTCGAGGACGGCGACGAGATCGACATCAACGCCGCCATCGCCAGCTTCATCGACCTGCGCATGGGCCAGCAACCCGACCCGCGCATCATGATGCGCAGCGTGCGCCATGTGCGCGACTTTTCCATCCTGGTGCTGCTCGACCTGTCCGAGTCCACCAACGACAAGGTCGCCGGGCAGGACTACTCCGTGCTCGACCTCACCCGCCAGGCTTGCGTGCTGCTGGCCGACGCCATCAGCAAGGTCGGCGATCCCTTCGCCATCCACGGCTTCTGCTCGGATGGCCGGCATGACGTGCAGTACCTGCGCTTCAAGGACTTCGACCAGCACTGGAACGAGGAACCAAAAGCCCGCCTGGCCGGCATGACCGGTCAGCTCTCCACCCGCATGGGTGCGGCCATCCGCCACGCCGGGCACCATCTCAAGCTGCAGAAATCCGCCAAAAAGCTGCTCCTCGTCATCACCGACGGGGAGCCGGCCGACATCGACGTGCGCGACCCGCAATACCTGCGGGCCGACACCAAGAAGGCCGTCGAGGAAGTGGCCAAGCAAGGCGTGACGACCTACTGCATGAGCCTGGACCCGCGCGCCGACCAGTACGTGGCCCGCATCTTCGGCCAGAACAACTTCATGGTCGTCGACCACGTCCAGCGCCTGCCGGAAAAGCTGCCGCTGCTGTATGCCGGGCTGACGCGGTAAAACGCACAACAGCATCACTGGCCGCGGAGGATGGCGGTGTTCTATCCTTCGCGCATTCCAATCAAAGACCCCATGGACAAATACGTCGGCCTCGATCAGGACAAGCATGGCATCACCCAACTCGGCCGCGTCGTCCTCGACGCGCGACTGTTCGGCTTCATTCCGGACACGCAGGACTGCGCAGGCTGGAACATCGGACAAATGCAGGTCTTGATGGACAAGGTGGACAAGGAATGGGATCAGTACGGCAACCTGCCCAGCCGCCTCCCACCCGAACTCGCCGAGCGCCACACCCGCATCTACGCCGAAGCCATCGCCCGCGCCAGACAGCGGGGGTGGGACGCGGAACTGGGCGAAGACGAGTAGCGGAACTAGTCTGATCGCCGCGCCGTGAGGCTCAGCACCTTCGCCGGACCGTCGATGTGCTGCTTGGCGGCAAGCTGTTCCAGGGCCTGGTGGAATTCGCGCACGAGGCGACGCATGGCGTCCTGCGCGGCGTCTTCATAGTGCACGCAGTCGAAGGGCACGGGCTCGTCCAGCGCCGTGCGGGCGTTGGGGTGAAAGCCCTGCCAGGCGAGCATGACCCAGCTTTTGTACTGGCTGTCGAGAAAGACGAACTCGGTCGCGTCGACAATGGCCATCACCTGCATGGAGCGGATGGGAACAAACGCCACGCCCCTTGGGCTGCGCGCCTGCAGCACACGGGCGAGGTTGTACGTGGCGGCGGGAAGCGTGCGCCTTTCCCGAAACAGGGGAGCCGCGCGATACACCGTGATCTCCATGGCAAGCCCCTCCTGTCGCTGCTGTTGTTTACGTCGTGTGGGCCTCAGGTTCGACCAGCGTCTGCTGCGTGCCGAACACGGCATGGGTCAGCGCGTCCACTGCGGCGCGTTCGGGCAATAGCGTGTCTGCGGCCACCCGCGCCGCATCGGCGCCCGCGAGGCGCTCGCGGTGCTGGATGCGGCGCAGTTCGCGGTAAGCGTCGGCGGCCGGCCGCCCCACACCTGCAGGAAGCAGACCCAGCGCCTCGGCCATGCCAAGCAGCGCGATGTTGCCGAGATCGGCGGTGAGTTGCGGGTAGTCGGCGGCATGCGCCAGCACCAGAAATTGGACGGCGAACTCCACATCGACCATGCCGCCGGGGTCGTGCTTCACATCGAACAGGCCGCTGCGGTTGGGGTGGCCATCAGCCACCTTCTGCCGCATGGCGAGGATTTCGGTGCGCAGCGCATCGACGTCGCGCCGGGTGGTGAGCACGGCAGTGCGGATGCTCTCAAAACGGGTACCAATGGCCAGGTCGCCCGCGCAGCAGCGCGCGCGGGTCAGCGCCTGATGCTCCCAGGTCCATGCGGTGTTGCTGCCACGTCCCCGCTGATACGCCTCGAACGCTTCCAGGCTGGTGACCAGCAGCCCGGCGTTGCCATTGGGGCGCAGCCGGGTGTCGATCTCGAACAGGCGCCCGGCCGCGGTGTGTGCGGTGAGGCACCACACCAGTTTGCGGGCGAAGGCGGCGTAGACGTCCTGCGCGTTGTCCGCCGCGTCGTCATACAGGAAGACGATGTCGAGATCGCTGCCGTAGCCCAGCTCCTTGCCCCCAAGTTTGCCGTAGGCGAGCACGGCGAATGACGGGTGATCCCGATGGCGTTGCGGCAGTTCCGCCCAGCACCATTCCAGCGCGAGCTGCACCGTGGCATCGGCCAGGGCGGAGAGTTCGTCGGCCACCTGTTCCACCTTGATCAGCCCGGCAAGATCGCGCGACAGGGTGCGGAACATCTCGGCATGAAAACCCTGCCGCAGCAGATCCATGCCCTCGCCAGCGTCCCAGCGCGCGCGCTCGACCAGGCGTTCACGTTGCTGCAGCAGGTCTTGCCGATAGGCCTCGGCATTGAAGCGCTCGCTCGGCGGACTGATGAGTTCATCGACCACCGCCGGATGGCGTTTGATGTAATCCGCCGCCCAGGCCGAGGTCTCGAGCACGTTGCACAACCGCGCCAGCGCCGCCGGTTGCTCAGCGAAAAACGCCAGATAGGTTTCGCGTCGGCCGATCGCTTCGAGCAGGTCGATCACCCGGTTCATGCAGACCTCTGCCGTGGCGCGCCCTGCGGCCATGCCGATCACGCGATCGAGCACGCGCAGCAGCCGTAGCCGCCCGGCGTCGCTCAAGGCGGCGTAGCGCGGCGAATGGTCCAGTGCCTTGAGCCGCGCGACGACGGAGTCGTGCGCCAGGCCGGCCTTGGCCAGTCGATGCCGCACCGCGTCCATGCTTTCCGACGGTTTGCTGCAGCCGGTGCATTGCGGGCCGTTGTGCAGCAGGGCGTCGAACTCGCTGGCGACGAATTCACGCACGCTGTCGAGTTCGCGCAGCAGCTTGCAACCCTTGGGGCAGCCCGTGCGCACCTTCGCGGAGTCGTCGACGAAACCCATGGCCCAGGCAAGGGCGCGCAGATCGTCGTCGTCACCCGGCAAGCTGTGCGTCTGGGCGTCGTCAAGGTACTGGATGCGGTGTTCCAGCCGCCGCAAGAAGCGGTAACTTGACGCCAACCGCTCGGCGGCCTCGGCCTGCAGCAAGCCGTGGGTGACGAGCAGTTGCAGCGCGGGCAGGGTGGCGCGCTCGCGGATCTGCGGCATGCGTCCGCCGCGTACCACCTGCAGCAGTTGCACGGTGAATTCGATTTCGCGGATACCGCCTCGACCGAGTTTGACGTCATTGGCCTTGTCGGGCCGGGCTGCGGCACGCTTGGTGGCTTCGGCGCGAATCTGCCGGTGCAGGGCGCGCAGGGCTTCGAGCATGCCGAAATCAAGATAGCGCCGCCACACAAACGGCTCGACCACGGCGTTGAGCGCCTGGGCCGCGCGCTGTGCCTGCGGCGTGTCGAGCGGCGAGACCACCCGCGACTTGAGCCAGGCAAAGCGCTCCCACTCGCGGCCCTGGACCAGAAAATACTCTTCCAGCATGGCCTGGCTGACCACGGGGGGACCGCTGTCGCCGTTGGGCCGCAGGCGGGTATCGACCCGGAACACGAAGCCGTCGCCGGTCACGTCGGACAACAAGGGGACGATGGTGCGGACCATGCGGCCGAAATACTCCTTGTTGCTCAGGGGCACGGTGCCGTCGGTTTCGCCGTCGTCGTCGTACACGAACACGAGATCGATGTCCGATGAGACATTGAGCTCGCGCCCTCCCAGCTTGCCCATGCCGACCACCTGGAATTGCGCGGCCTCGCCGCTGGCGGTGCGCGGTGTGCCGAAGCGCGGCTGCAGTTCGGCGTGAGCCGCGCGCATACCTGCGGCCACGACGCTTTCTGCCAGATCGCTGATGCCGATGCACACGGCTTCCAGCGGTGCGCCGGCCAGGTCCGCCTCGATCAACCGCAGCATCAGCGCATTGCGCACCCGCCGCAGGGCGCTGGGCAGAGTCGCGCCACTCTGCTGCAAGGCGGCGGTTGCCGCGTCGAGCTCGGCGCGCGACGGAATCCCCTGCGGCCAAAGCGCCAACACATCGTCGAACCGGCCGGTGTGGCGGCGATAAAAGCGGGAAAACTGCGACAACTCCATCGGTTCGATCCGGCAACTGCAATGAGGGCGGAGCATATTCCAGCCCCGCGGGCGCTGCACTGCGCCGCAAAAGTGTCTGACGCCTGAGCGCAGGAATCGATGATCACAAGCAATCTGCTGCGCTTCATGGCACGGGGGACCGCGACGATTGACTACCATCGATCCGTCGTTTTCCCAGCTACGCCCTGCCTCCCTTGTCCCTGCTCCATCTATCGCTGCGCGCCGCCACCCGCATCTGGGAAGCGGCCATCGTGCTCGTTCTCACGGTGTATTTCGTGCTGTGTCTGGGGCTGCTGACCCTGCGCTACGCGGTGCTGCCCAATGTCCAGCACTTCCGCCCCTGGGTCGAGCAGGCAAGCAGCCAGGCGTTGGGCTTGCCGGTGCACATCGGCGCAATCCACACGCAATGGCACGGACTGATGCCGCAATTCGCCCTGCACGATGTGCGCGTCGATGGTCCCCAGGGAAAACCTGCGCTGCAATTCGCAGAAGTGGACGCCGCGCCGTCATGGAAAAGTCTCACCCGTCTCGCGATCACCTTCGACCAGCTGGTGATTCGCGGCGCCGACCTCACCGTGACGCGACCGGACGCCGACCATCTGGAGGTTGGCGGCATCCGCTTTGCCATGGCAGGCGGGGGGAAGAGCGATGCGGCGCAGCAATTCGCCGACTGGCTGTTCAAACAGGGCGAAATCCTGATTCTCGACAGCCGCCTGACCTGGGTGAACGCCGCGCAACACGCGCCGCCGCTGCCGCTCACCCAGGTGAACATCCTGATGCGCAACACCCTGCTGACTCACCGCGCCGCGCTCACCGCCACGCCGCCTGCTGGTTTCGGCGGCCGGATCGACCTGCGCGCCAACTTCCGTCAGCCGTTCTTTTTGCGCCATACGGCCGACTTTGCGCGCTGGAAGGGCACGCTCTATGGCGAGGTGCCCGACGTCGATCTTGCCGCGCTGCAACCGCAACTGCCGCTGACCCTGCCGGTGAACATCCAGACGGGACGCGGTTCGGTACGTGCCTGGGCGCAAATCAATGACAGCGCGCCCACCGCACTCACCGCCGATCTGGCACTGCGCAGTGTCGCCATGCAACTCAACGCCTCCGCCGAACCGGGCCCGCTGCAACAAGCGGCAGCCCTCCCCCCCGTTGCGCTCGACAGCCTCTCCACCCGCATGACCTGGACGCCGCTGCCGGGTGGCGAAGACGCCAGCCTGCAAAATCTGCAGTTCCGCACCGCCCAAGGCCAGAGCCTGGCCCCGGTGACCGTGCAATGGCGCTGGCAGCAGCCAAAGGCAGGCCCCACGCAGGCCGAACTGCGTACCGGCCCGCTCGATCTGGGCGCACTCTCTGCGCTGGCGCAACGTCTGCCCCTGCCCGACGTGTGGCATGCGCGACTGAGCGCCTTGGAGCCGCAGGGCCGTCTTGGCGGCTTCACGGCGCAGGCGAGTTGGCCCAAGGGCACGGCGCCCACCGGCCTGCCGCCGACTTACCGCGTGCAAACGCAGTTCATCGATCTGCGCTGGAACAGCCCGGCAGGCCAGGGCGACAGCACACCACCGGCAGATCCCCGGCCATTGATCGAACAGGGAAAGGCTGCGGCCGATGCGCTGCAGCTCCCGGTTGGTCTGCCCGGCGTCAGCGGACTGTCGGGCACGCTCAGCGCCACACAAGCCAGCGGCAAGGCGCAGCTCAGCCTGAACAAGGGTGGGCTCGACCTGCCGCTGATCTACGCCCCGGCACGGCTGGGTTTCGACAACCTGCAGGCCGATCTTGCCTGGCAACGCGACAGCCACGGAAACTGGCAGATCAGCACCCAGCGCTTCAGCTTCGCCAATGCCGATGCCGCAGGCAAGGCCACCTTGATCTGGCACAGCGCGCCGAACAGTCTGGGCAGCATCGACCTGCAAGGACAACTCACCCGTGCCGACGCCCGCGCGGTGTGGCGCTACCTGCCGGTGGGCATTCCCCTGCACACCCGCGACTACCTGCGCAGCGCCATCGCCGCGGGCAGCGCGCGGCAGGTGGATTTTGCAGTCAAAGGTCGCCTGCAAGACTTTCCGTTCGACACTCCCGCGAAGGGCGGCACGTTCCAGGTGAGCGCGCAGATCGAAAACGGGGTATTCAACTATGCGCCGCGCAACATCCTGCCCCCGGGACAGACCGCCAGCGCCGCCGCAATTCACGCCAACGCGCTCTGGCCGGAGTTCACCCAGGTCAACGGCAATCTGCTGGTGACCTCGCACAGCCTGGAGGTGCGCAATGCCTCCGCGCTGGCTTATGGCGCACGCATCACCGCGGTGAATGGCAGTCTGCCGAGTTTCAACCATGGCGTGCTGAGCATCAGCGGCAAGGCGCAGGCGCCGGCAACAGATGCAGTGCGTTACCTCATCGACAGCCCGATCAACAAACAGCTCGACGGGGTGTTCGACTCCGTGCAGGCCCAGGGCCCGATGGCGCTCGACCTCGCGCTCAGGTTGCCGCTTGACGACCTGCAGGCCACCACCGTCAAGGGACAGGCCACCCTGCAAGGTGTGGATGTGTTGTGGAGCCGCGATCTGCCGCGCTTTGCCAAGGTGCGCGGCACGGTGGATTTCAGTCACTCGGGCTTCAACCTGGCGCTGAGCGCACCCGATGTGCTGGGCGGCCCGGTGACCCTGCGTGGCGGGCAACAACAAGGCCAGGCCCTGCAATTGCAGGCCAACGGCACCTTCAGCAGCGCCGGCTTGCGCGGTGCCGACCAAGACTGGATGAAGACCCTCGGCAAGGTGCTGCAAGGGCAGTCCACCTATGCCCTGAACATCACCCAGAAGCGGGCTGCCCCCGACGCCACGCTGGAGCTGCGCAGCAATCTGGTGGGTAGCGCCATCAAGCTGCCACCGCCTCTGGGCAAGCCCGCCATTGCGCCGGATTCGCTGCTCTACACGCGCACCCCGCTCCCCGCCGGCCCGGATGGTGCAAAACGTAATGTGGTGCAGATTGATCTGGACGGCATCGTCCGCGCCAGGTATGTCGTGGAGGAGCCTCAGCCTGCCACGACCAGCAGCAACGCCGCGTCAACTGGCCGTGTGGGGGAATCGGCTCTGCCGCTTGGCCGGCCCAAGGTGGAGCCAGCCCCCTCGGGGGGCAGCGCAGCCGCATCATCGGCAAGCGTGGGGGCAGCAAGTCAGGATTTCCGGGTTATCAGCGGCGGCCTGGCCATCGGGCCGGAAGCGGCACTGCCGCAGCCAGCCACCTCGGTGCAGGCCAATGTGCGTTTGCCGGTGCTCGACATCGACGCCTGGAGCGCCGCTCTGACCCCCTTGCTGCAGGGCGAGCCCGCAAGCGTTGATGCGGCTCCCGCGATCTTCAGTCTGACAGGTGACCGCGGGCTGACTGCCCTGCTGCCGACCACGGCGGCGCTGGATATCGGACGTCTCACCTTCATGCGCCGCATCATCAATCAGGTGGTGGTGGGCGGCAGTCGCAGCGGCGATCTGCTGCAGGCCAATGTGAACTCACGGCAGATGTCAGGCTATATCGGCTGGCAGATCGGCAGCGGCAACAACCCGGGCACCCTGAGCGCGCGTCTGGCGCGGCTGGATCTGCCCAAGTCGAGCGACGCCGACGTGGAGCATCTGTTCGATGAGCAGCCCAAGAGCATTCCGGCGCTGGACATCGTGGCCGACAACGTCGATCTGCACGGCCACCATTTCACCCGCCTGGAAGTGCAGGCGGTCAACCGCGGTCGGGTAGACGGCAGCAAGGAGTGGCGACTCAGCCGCTTCCAGCTCACCGCGCCAGAAGGGGTGCTCACAGGCAGTGGCACCTGGACCGCGCTGGGCGCGCAGCTCACTGCGC
>JBAUTC010000340.1:0-4521 GCA_049582025.1 Thiomonas sp. | reverse complement strand
CCACCGCCATCTCTCCGTTCCCGGGGGCTGCCACGGGCGCTGGCGGCGAGATCCGCGACGAGGGTGCGACCGGCCGGGGCTCCCGTCCCAAAGCCGGGCTGACCGGGTTTTCCGTTTCCAACCTGCGCCTGCCGGATGCCGCCGAGCCGTGGGAAGCGGCCACGGCGGAGGTGGGCAAACCCGGCCACACCGCCAGTCCGCTGCAGATCATGCTCGACGGACCGCTGGGCGGCGCGGCGTTCAACAACGAATTCGGCCGTCCCAATCTGGCGGGCTATTTCCGGGTGTTCGAGCAGCCGGTGGACGGCAGGGTGTGGGGCTATCACAAGCCCATCATGCTGGCCGGCGGACTGGGCTCCATCGACGCCAGCCTGACCCATAAGCAGCAATTCCCCGCAGGCACTCTGCTGGTGCAGCTAGGTGGTCCGGGCATGCGCATTGGTCTGGGCGGCGGCGCGGCGTCCAGTCTGGCCACCGGCAGCAACGCCACCCATCTCGATTTCGACTCGGTGCAGCGCGGCAACCCTGAAATCCAGCGCCGCGCGCAAGAGGTCATCAATGCCTGTTGCGCCTTGGGCGAGGCCAATCCCATCCTGTCCATCCACGACGTCGGCGCCGGCGGCCTGTCCAATGCGTTCCCCGAATTGGTGGAAGGTGCAGGGCGCGGCGCCGTGTTCCAGCTGCGTGATGTTCCACTTGAGGAATCCGGCCTAAGTCCGCGTGAAATATGGAGTAATGAAAGCCAGGAGCGCTATGTCCTGGCCATTGCGCCGGAACAACGCGAGGCCTTCGCCGCGCTCTGTGCACGTGAGCGCTGCCCGATGTCCGTGGTCGGTGTGGCCACGCAGGAACAGACGCTGATCGTCGATGACAGCCTGCACGCCGATCAGCCCGGTCTGGCCCGGCCGGTCGATCTGCCGCTGGAGGTGCTGCTGGGCAAGCCGCCGCGGGTACATCGCCAGGCGCAGCGCCAGTTGCCACAGGGCGCTGCGCTGGACTTGAGCGACGTCGACCTGGCGCAGGCCTGCGAGGCGGTGCTGCGCCACCCCACCGTGGCAAGCAAGCGTTTTCTCATCACCATCGGCGACCGGACCGTGGGCGGCCTGAGCCACCGCGATCCGATGGTCGGCCCCTGGCAAGTGCCGGTGGCCGATTGCGCCGTGACCCTGGCCGACTACGCCGGCCATCGCGGCGAGGCCATGAGTGTGGCCGAGCGCGCACCGGTGGCGGTGCTCAACCCGGCAGCGTCCGGACGCCTGGCGGTGAGCGAGGCCGTGCTCAATCTGCTTTCCGCGCCGGTGCGGCAGCTTGGCGACATCAAGCTGTCGTGCAACTGGATGGCCGCCTGCGGCCAGCTCGGACAGGACGCCGCGCTCTACGACACGGTGCATGCCATCGGCATGGAACTGTGCCCGGCGCTGGGCATCTCGGTGCCAGTGGGCAAGGACTCGCTGTCCATGCACACCCGCTGGGACGAGTCGGGACAGGCCAAGAGTGTGACTTCGCCAGTGTCGCTGGTGGTGTCGGCCTTTGCCACTCTGCCCGATGTGCGCGGCACGCTGACCCCGCAACTGCGCACCGGCGCACCCGGCAGTCTGATCCTGGTCGATCTCGGGCAAGGCAAAAAGCGCATGGGCGCCAGCATCCTGGCGCAGACGCTGGGGCAGTTCGGCGATGTCACGCCAGACCTCGACAGCCCGGAGTTGCTGCAATCGTTCGCTGCGGCGCTGGCCGAATTGCGCGCGTCCGGGCAAGTCTGGGCCTATCACGATCGCTCCGACGGCGGCCTATGGGCGGCCGCCTCCGAGATGGCTTTCGCCGGACATTGCGGCGTAAGCCTGAACCTCGACATCCTGGTGATGGATGGCGGCGAGGCCGACGACTGGGGCGACGCCAAAGATTGGGCCAAGCAGGTCGCCCCGCGCCGCAACGCCCAGACCCTGCGAGCGCTGTTCAACGAAGAGCCCGGCGTGCTGCTGCAAGTGGCCACCGCGCAGCGCGACGCGGTGTTGCAAACCCTGCGGCAGCACGGACTGTCCGCCCACAGCCATGCCATCGGAACGGTGAACGACCGCGACGTGATCGAACTCTGGCTCGATACGCACTGCATCTACACCGCGCCACGGGCCGCACTGCAGCAGGTGTGGGACAACGTGTCGTGGCGCATGGCGCTGCTGCGCGACAACCCGGAATGCGCGCAGGCCGAGCACGATGCGCTGGCCGACGCCGCCGATCCGGGCTTGCACAGCCAACTCACATTCGACGCCCAGCAAGACGTGGCAGCGCCATTCGTCAGCCGGGGCGCCCGCCCGCAAGTCGCCATCCTGCGCGAGCAGGGGGTCAATTCGCAGGTGGAAATGGCCTACGCCATGCACCGCGCCGGATTCGACGCGGTGGACGTGCACATGAGCGACCTCATGGCGGGTCGCGCCAAGCTGGCCGATGTCCGTGGGTTCGTCGCCTGCGGCGGATTCAGTTACGGCGACGTGCTCGGCGCCGGCGAAGGCTGGGCGCGGTCCATCCTGTTCAACCCGGAACTGGCCGATCAGTTCGCACGCTTCTTCGGCCGCAGCGACACCTTTGCGCTGGGTGTGTGCAATGGCTGCCAGATGCTGGCCGCGCTCGCGCCCATGATTCCGGGCGCGGGCGCCTGGCCGCGGTTCACCCGCAACCGCTCCGAGCAATTCGAGGCACGACTTTCGCTGGTGGAAGTGGCCGAGTCGCCGTCCCTGTTTTTCCAGGGGATGGCAGGCAGTCGCGCACCCATCGTCGTGTCGCACGGCGAGGGCCGCGCCGACTTCTCGCAGCAGGGGGACGCGGCGCAGCTGCAGGTGGCCATGCGTTTCGTCGACCACCACGGCCGGGCGACTGAGCGCTACCCGTTCAACCCCAATGGCAGCCCGGACGGCATCACCGCCGTCACCACCGCCGATGGCCGCTTCAGCGCGCTGATGCCCCACCCCGAGCGCGTGTTCCGCAGTGTGCAGATGAGCTGGGCGCCGCCAGGGCAGGGCGAAGACAGCCCATGGATGCGCATGTTCCGCAATGCGCGGGTGTGGTGTGGTTGAAGTGCCCCCCACACCCGCGACGTTCGCTGCCCCCGACCTGGAAGATCGGGTTGGATCAAAACGGGCGAGCCGGTACGGCGGCGTGGACTCGCTGCGCGGTCTGGCCGTGCTGTGGATGATGTCCTTCCACTTCAGCTTCGATCTGAACTGGTTCGGCTTCATCCACACCGACTTCTACACAAACCCGGCCTGGCTATGGCAGCGCATCGCCATCGTCAGCCTGTTTGTGTTCACTGTGGGAATGACGCAGACGTTTACCGATGTGCGCGGGCGTTCAGAGTGGCATTTCTGGAAGCGTTGGGTACAGATCGCCGGGGCCTCGCTGCTGGTCACGGCAGGCAGCTACGCGGCATTCCCGCACAGCTTCATCTACTTCGGTATCCTGCAGGGCATTGCCGCCATGCTCCTGCTGCATCACCTCGTGTTCCGCCATGCCGGCGCCTGGGTGCTGGTGCTCGCGCCCATCGCCATCGCCGCGCCGCAGCTCTGGGGGCATGCGTTTTTCAACCCGCCCTGGTGGGACTGGACCGGGCTGATCACCCAGAAACCCATTACCGAAGACTATGCGCCGCTGCTGCCGTGGATCGGCGTGCTGTGGATCGGCGCAGGGCTGGGCTGGCTGCTGGCGCGCGTGCAGTTCCAGCCGCTGCGCCATCTGCCAGAAATTCGTCCGCTGTCCTTCCTCGGACGCTGGCCACTGACAATCTACCTGCTGCACCAGCCGGTGCTGGTGGGTTTGGTGTGGCTGGCTGCGCACCTGCGGGGTGGATAACGATGAACGAGCCGATCGACTTTCTGCTGCATTACGGCGACAGCGATCACCTGTTTTTCATTCCACAGGCAAAGGACGCCGAAGATGCGATGCGCTACTTTTTCTGCATCGAAGGGTATGGACACAGCCGCCTGTTCGGCACCTTGCATCCGGAACTCTGCCTGATCGTGCCGCTGCAGGACTATCTGCGCGACCGGGACGCAATCGACCAGCAGATCGAACGCATGCGGCGGGACATCCGGGCACAACGGGATGCCGAAGGGCTGTGAACTTTGGGGAGCCGCCGGGGGCGCGGGCGCCGAAAGCGCATCACAGGCGCAGCAGACCTGGCGAATTCCGCCTGCACTGACCGCCATCCGCGCCGCCCTGATTCTGGGCATCGTCTTCGGAGTCAGTCCCTGGAAGCCCTGGGTGAATATTAATGTTCAACATTAATACAATTTGCTATCCATTTGAAAACAAATAACTGTTCTGCCTAAAGCACCAGCAGAGTCAAGGCGCATCCAACTGGATCCGCAACAGCGGAACGACACCCGCTGCCCCGATGTCCCACCCTGCTTCTGCCCGCTCCGGGGCATGATGTTCTGGCCCTGCCGCCCCCGCAGTGACAGCGCATCAGCGTGTTATTCGTCGCCATTTTTAAGCCGGGGGGCGCCGTCGCCGCAAGCGGCTATCCTTGGC
>JBAUTC010000339.1:0-2218 GCA_049582025.1 Thiomonas sp. | reverse complement strand
AGGATGCGCTTCTCCGCCTCGCGTGTGAGCACCACGATGCTGACACGGCGATTCTGCGGCGAATTGGGGTTGGCCTTGTCGAAGGGCACGGCCGAGCCCATGCCGACGACGCGCAGCACTTTGCTTTCGTCCAGGTCGGACTGCACCAGGATCTTGCGCACCGCATTGGCACGGCCGGACGAAAGGTCGAAGTTGCTGTAACCCTTGCCGCCGCTCTGGTACTGCAGCGCATCGGTGTGGCCGGTAATGCTGATGGCATTGGGCAGGTGGTTCAGCGTGGGCGCGATGTCCTCGAAGATGGTCTGAGCGTAGCCTTCCAGGGTGAGACCGCCGAGGGCGAACATCGGGCGCTTATCGCTGTCGACGATCTGGATGCGCAGGCCGTCGCGGGTGATGTCGATGAGCAGCTGGGAGCGGAAGGCCCTGAGCTGCGGCACGGCCTCGATCTGTGCGTCCAACGCGGCCTTGAGCTTCTTGAGATTCTCGCGGTCGATCTCGTCCGGCGACTTCTGCACCGTGGTTGTGTTGGGCCGGACGATCTTGCCAGGCGTTGCGCCGTTGCGCACCTGTCCGGCAGTGCGGGTGAGGTCGGTACCTCCCCCATGGATGACGGAGGTGGCGTCGCCCGCGCCGGAGCCGCCAGACAGGGACACCTTCGTCGGATCCTGGAAATACTGGGCGATACCTTCGAGCTGCACCTTCGTGCTCGAGCCCAACAGCCACATGAGCAGGAAGAAGGCCATCATCGCCGTCACGAAGTCGGCATAGGCGATTTTCCAGGCCGCGCCGTGTCCACCTCCGCTGACCTTCTTGATCTTCTTGATAACGATCGGTTGGGGACTCCCCGGATCGGCCATGGCTTACTTTCCCTTCGATTCGCGCAGGTGGAGCTCCAGCTCGGAGAAACTCGGCCGCTCGCTGCTGTAGAGCACCTTGCGGCAGAACTCCACCGACACCTGCGGCGGGTAGCCGTTCACCATGGCCAGCAGCGCCACCTTGATGCTTTCCAGCATCTTGCTCGATTCGTGCGCGCGGTCTTCCATGCGCGCGGCTATCGGCGAGAGGATGGCGTAGCCGATCAAAATGCCGAGGAAGGTGCCTACCAGAGCAGCCCCCACCAGCTCGCCGAGCACTGCGGGCGGCTGGTCCACCGAGGCCATGGTGTGCACCACACCCATCACCGCGGCAACGATACCGAAGGCAGGCATGCTGTCGGCCCAGCGGGTCATGGCATGGATCGGCTGTTCAGACTCGCGGTGGTGGGTCTCGATGTTCACGTCCATCAGGTTCTCCATCTCCATCACCCCGAGTGTGCCGCCAATCATCAGCCGCAAATAATCGGTAATGAACTCCAGCACATGATGGTCCTTGGAGATGGACGGGTACTTCTTAAAGAGCTCACTGGAATGCGGGTCTTCCACTTCACCCTCAATGGACATCAGGCCGTTCTGCCGGATGCGAGTGAACAACTCATTCAGCAGTGTCAGAAGATCCATGTAGGTCTGCTTGGAATAAGTGGACCCCTTGAGGGCGGTCGACATGCCTTTGAGTGTGGATCCGAACGATTTGGGGAAGGTCGACGCGAAGAACGCGCCAAACGCCCCGCCGAGAATCATCAGCAGCTCGAAGGGCTGCATCAGGCCGCCCAAGTGGCCACCTTCGGCAACGTACCCTCCGAAGATGCAGCCCAGCGCAATCACATAACCAGCAATCAGACCCATGGCGGGAAGGCTCCTTCCTTCTCATTTGATTTAGAAACGCTGGCCGACACGCCCCTTGGGGGGGCGCCCCGCCTGGGCGCCTTGAGACGCGCCAGGGACAGGGTGGCTACGTAATGCAGGACGGGCCGCGGATGCGGGCCACAGTTCTCAACAGAATTGACGGCGCGAATCGTGGAAACTTGAGGGCGGGAACGGAAATTCTGTGTGATGAACTGCCCCGAAAGTCCTGGAGGCATCGATCCATCCGCTCCAGTTTGGCGGAGCGGCTCTCTTCGGCATCCAATCTAAATCGGCTCGACCAATGCAGGCTGGTCGTTGTGCACATTGCCAACTGCCTTGCTCACCGGATAAGCCGCGAGCTGACCATCTCCAAGCGGGCGCATCAGCCGCTGCAAGTCCTCGGTCTTTGTCTCCGGATTGAGCCACGTTCCAACCTCATCGCCTTCAAGGGCCAGCGGCATGCGGTCATGGATCTGCCGCATCCAGTCGTTCGCCTC
>JBAUTC010000338.1:0-4533 GCA_049582025.1 Thiomonas sp. | reverse complement strand
GGTTATGGTCAGCGCCGTGCTGAAGACCCTGGCAGTCTCGCTTTACAAGATCGCCAATGATATCCGGCTGCTGGGGAGCGGGCCCCGGGCCGGGCTGCACGAACTGGACTTCCCGGCCAATGAGCCGGGCTCCACCATCATGCCCGGCAAGGTCAACCCCACCCAATGCGAGGCGCTGACCATGGTGTGCTGCCAGGTGTTCGGCAACGATGTGGCGGTGAACTTCGGTGGGGCGTCCGGCAATTTTGAACTGAACGTGTTCAAGCCCTTGATCGCCCACAACGTGTTGCAAAGCCTGCGCCTGTTGAGCGATGCGATGGTGAGCTTCGATCGCCACCTGGTCCGCGGCATCGAGCCCGACCGCGCCCGCATTGCCGACCTGATGCAGCGCTCGCTGATGCTGGTGACCGCGCTGAGCCCGCACGTCGGCTATGACCAGGCCGCAGCCATCGCCAAAGCGGCCCACCACAGCGGGACCACGCTGCGCGAGGCTGCGTTGGCCTCAGGCCAGGTCACCGCGGAAGAGTTCGACCGCTGGGTGCGGCCGCAGGACATGGTGGGGACAAGCTGAAAGCGAGGTTCAAACCCCGAGAAAGTGCCGGGCGTAGCGGGGATTGACCTGGCTCAGGCGCAGCAGCACCGGAAAGTCGGCGACGCCGAAATCCGGATCCCACGCCGGAGCGCCGCACACCTTTGCGCCAACGCGCAGATAGCCCTTGAGCAAGGCCGACGGTTCGGCCTCGAGGTCTTGCCGCAGATGCTCGACCGGCAATGCCAGCCGCGGATGCACACGGTCTTCGATCGCGGCCAGATGGGTGCGCTGCAACTTTGCCCACAGGCTCGCGACAGTGTGACCGCCGCAGTGCATGGACATGCTGGCGCAGCCGATCAGCGCGTCCAGCCCGTGGCGCTGCATATAGGCGGCAATGCCGCTCCACAGCGCCAGGATGACGGCACCGCTGCGATAGTCGCGGTGGACGCACGAGCGTCCGATTTCCAGCAGACGTGGCTTCAGGTGGTGCAGGCGGGTGAGGTCGAATTCGGTCTCGGTATAGAGCGTGCCCACGCGTTTGGCCTGATGCGGGGGGAGGGCACGGTAGGTGCCGATGAGCCGTCCGTCAGCATCGCGCACCAGCAGGTGGTCGCAATAGGCGTCGAACAGGTCGATGTCGAGGCCGGGCTCCGGCGTCTTGATCTGTGCGCCCATTTCCTCAACGAACACCTTGTATCGGAGGCGCTGCGCCTCGCGGACTTCGTCGGCGTGTCGGGCCCAGGCCACCGTGAGGTTCTGGGTTGGGTGCTGAACCGTGTTGCCAAGGCCGATGTGGCCGCTTTCTGCGCGTATCGCCAACCGATGCGCGTGTTCGTCATCGAACATGCTTTCTCCTTCGTCGTTACCGGAAGAAAGATAAGAATGCCGTGTGACAGTGCGGTGAAGATCTCGTGAATTTGGCGTGACAGTGCAGGCAAGCCGACCGGATGTGTTTCGCCGATTCAGTCACTCAACAGATCGGCGCTGATGCAGGCGCGCAGACTGCGTTGAATGCCCGCTTCACGGCTGCGCTCAAGCGCCCAGAGCAGGCCGCATTTGCGTAGAGTGAACTGCTGGTCGCAGCCGGTGATCCAGTACAGCCCGGCGCGGCCCAGAGTGGGTTGATGGCCGACGATCACCAGCGCGCCACCCTCGCGTGGAAATTCGGAAACCACGGAGAGCAGTTCTTCCATGGTGGTATCCGGGCTCAGGCGTGGATCGACAATCGGGTAGTCGTTCAGGTGCTGTGCGGTTTGCCGTGCGCGCTGTGCTGGGCTGGTGATCACCGTCCAAGGCTTGGGCAATTGCGACTTGATCCACGCGGCGATCTGGGCGGCGTCGCGCCGACCCTGTTTGGTGAGATTGCGCTGCAAATCGGAGGCATCGCCCTGGGTGGAGCCGGAAGCGTCTTCCGCTTCAGCGTGTCGCCAGAAAATGACATGAAAATTCGGCATGTTAGGCAGGATCGTTTGCGCAATGTCGGAAGTGACAAAGCATACATTGGCAATATGTCATTTCTTTGTAAACCACACTGAAATTGTCGGTATCAGCGGGCAAGGCAGCTTGCAAAAAGCCAAGGCAGCGACGAGTTGTCCTGTCAAAAACTCAGGAGCTGTGAATGCACCCGGTCTGGGATGGGCAGAGGGTCAGTGCTGCATCAACGCGAGAAAGACCGGAATGGAGACGGCGCCCAGCACGGTGGACAGGCTGACCAGCCCGGCCACGTAGGGGCCGTCACCGCCCATGCGCGCGGCCAGCACATAGGCGCTCGATGCCGTCGGCATGGCAGCGAACACCACCAGCACCAAGGCCTGCAGCGGAGGCAGATGCAGCGCCCAGGCCAGTGTCATGGCGACCAGCGGCAGCAGCAGGTGCCGGATCGACAGGAACCACAGTCCCAGTGGCAGTTCCCGGTGCAGCCCACGCCAATGCAGCCCCGCGCCCACGGTCATCAGCCCCAGGGCGATGGACGCACTACCCAGGCGATCGAGCACCGGCAGAACCGGGCCCGGCAGCGACCAGCCCATGCCATGTACCGTGAGTCCGGCCACGGTGGCGATGAGCAGCGGATTGCGCAGGAGTTCGCTCCAGACGTTGCTTTGCGCGTGCCGCGCCAAGGCCCACACCGCCGCGAAGTTGCACAGCGGCACCCCCAGGGCGATGAGCACCGCGACCAGCGACACGGCGGGTGCGCCGCCCACACGGTCTGCAACGGCCAGCGCGATGTAGGAATTGAAGCGGAACGCGGTTTGCACACCGCTGGCCACACAGCGGCGATCCGCCTTGCGATACCAGAACGCTGCGTAAGCCAGTCCGATACCGGTGAGGAACATGGCCGCTCCGGCGACCAGCAGATCGGTAGTGGCACTCAGGCTGGCATGGCCGCGGCTCGTGGTGGAAAACAGCAGCGCGGGAAACAGCACGAAGTACACGAGCCGTTCCACGCCATCCCAGACCTCGCGCTTGAGCGGCGAGAGGTGCATAAGCGCCAGCCCCAGAAGGATCAGGCTGAAGTCGGGGAGCAGCAGCAGGGCGTCGTGCGACATGCGTGAAGACCGCGCTGCGGTTCAGGCGGCAGCCAGCAGGAACATGAAGCGGTGCATCACTCGGAGGCGATTCAGAAGCGCGATTCGCGTCCATCGGAGGCATCGGAAAATTCGTCCCCCGCTTCTTCGGGCTTGCGTTGCACCAGCACCTTGTCAATGCGCTTGCCGTCCATGTCCACGATCTCGAAGTCCCACCCGCCCCAATGCACGATGTCTCGCGTGGCTGGCAGGCGCGCGAGTAGAAGCATGAGCATGCCCGAGAGGGTGTTGTACCGCTGCTTTTCCTCGTCCGGCAGGTGCGCCAGGCCGAGGCGGGTCTTGAGATCGTCCACGGTGATGAGGCCATCCATCAGCCACGAGCCGTCCGCGCGCTGCATCGCCCAGGGTTCTTCGGAGGGGTGCGACTTGAACTCGCCGGCGATGGCTTCCATCAAGTCCTGCACGGTGACGATGCCCATGGTCTGACCGTATTCGTCGATCACCATCGCGGTGTGTTCCGAACTCTGCCGGAAACTCTGCAGTAGTTCCAGCCCCGTCAGGCTCTCGGGCACGAAGGTCACCGGGATCGCGGCCTTGCTCAGATCGTCGATGCCTTCGCGGCGGATGAAACGGCCCAGCAGTTCCTTGGTCGACACCAGCCCGACCACTTCCTCCAGACCACGCTTGACCAGCGGAAAGCGTGAATGCGTGGACTGCGCGATCTTGTTCAGATTTTCGCTCAGGGGCTGATCGACGTCGAGGAATTCGATTTCGTTGCGCGGAGTCATCAGCGAGGCGATCTGCCGGTCGTCCAGGCGGAACACATTGCGCACCATCTCGTGCTCCTGTTCCTCGATCACCCCGGCGTCGGAACCCTCCTCCAGCACCTCATTGATCTCCGCCTCGGTCATTTGCGGCATGGTGTCGTGGCGCACGCGCAGCAGTGTCAGCAGCAAATCGGTGGAGATGGACAACAGCCTGACGAAGGGCGATGCGCCCCGGGCGATCCAGGTCATGGGTCGCGCCATCACCATGGCGATGCGCTCAGGCGCCAGCTGCCCCAGACGCTTGGGCACCAACTCGCCGATCACGATGGATGCGAAGGTGATGAGCAGCACCACGATGGCCGTGGCTGTGACCCCGGCGAACTTGGGCAGCAGGCCCAGCGAGATCAGCCAGTCGGCAACCGGCTGGGAAAACGCCGCCTCGCCCAGGATCCCGTTGAGCACGCTGATCGAGGTGATGCCGATCTGCACCGTGGACAGCAGTCGCGTGGGTTGCTCCGACAGTTTCAGCGCCGTGCGGGCGTTGTCATTGCCGGCCTCCGCCAGTGCAGTGAGGCGAGCGCGGCGCGCAGTGACCAGCGCGATCTCCGACATGGCGAATAGACCATTGAGCACGATCAGGCCGAACAGGATCAGCACTTCCATGACGGATGCTCCAGAGGGGACAAATGACGATGGTGAGAGGCACGTG
>JBAUTC010000337.1:0-5591 GCA_049582025.1 Thiomonas sp. | reverse complement strand
TTGTCGGCTTGATCCTCAATCTCATGATTCGCCCGGTGCACGACAAGCATCACATGGACGCGGAGGAACTTGCGCGCGAAAAGGCGCTGCAGCACGAACAGCGCACTGCGGCCCATGCAGAAGCGGCAGCGCGCGGCACCTTGGGTGGGGTCGGCATCGTGGCGTGGCTGGCCATTGGCATCCCGTTCCTGATCGGGGTGTTCATTGCCCTGCAAAAGGCCGCGGTCTTGTTCTGAACCAAGCACCAGAGACAGCGTCCTACCAGAGATCGGTAGGACGCTGTCATGCCAGCAAGCAATGGGGTCGGCGCCGAGTCGACCCCATTGCTTCAAGAGCATGTCAGACTGTCTCAAGACATCTCTCAACCAGGAGGTCCCGCCATGTCCACATCGGCCCCCACTCTCCTCCCCACCGCGGTTGCACCGCAACAAAGCGCGGCCCGGGTACAGCCGCTGCGCTTCCTGCGCAACACGCCACGCGGCGGCCTGGTAAGCGCCGAGGCACGCGCGGCGGTGCATACTGCCTGCGGCGATCTGGCCGCCCGGCCCGATCTGCTCATGGAGCACCTGCACCGCCTCAACGACGCCGAACACGGGCTGCGGCCTTCACGTCTGGCCGCCCTCGCCGACTGGCTGCACGTGTCCACCAGCGAGGTGTATGAGGTCGCCAGCTTCTATCACCACTTCCGCCTGCTGCGCGAAGATGAGCCTGCGCCGACCGCAACAATACGAGTGTGCACCAATCTGAGCTGTGCGCTGGCCGGGGCCGATGCCCTACTGCGCACACTGCAGCATGACTGTGGCGACAGCGTGGCAGTGGAAGGCGCATCGTGCATGGGACTCTGCACCCAGGCGCCAGGCGTGCTCGTGGGCCAGCATGCGCTCGGTCACGCCACGGCAGACGCCGTACGCGCCGTCTTGCCCCGGGGCAGCACCCCGCCACAGGCGCCCACTGCCGCCGAAGACCTCGCCGCCTATCGCGCGGGCGGCGGCTACGCTCTGCTGGCCGATTGCCGCGCCGGTCGCCTCACACCCGAGGCGGTGATGCAGCGCATCGAAGACGCCGAGCTCCGCGGTCTGGGCGGGGCGGGTTTTCCCAGCGTACGCAAATGGCGCACCGTGGCGCAGCAGCCGGGGCCAAGGCTGCTGGTGGTCAACGCTGACGAGGGCGAGGTCGGCACCTGCAAAGACGGCCATCTGTTGCGCACCGCGCCACACCGCATGATCGAAGGCATTCTGATTGCCGCCTGGGCCGTCGCAGTAGGACGCATATGGATCTACCTGCGCGACGAATACGCCGCCGAAGGCGCGCTGCTGCACCGCGAGTTGCAGGCGCTGCACACCGCCGGGCTGTTGCACTACGGCGGAGTGGATATCGGCGGCGCGGCGGATGACGAACCCGGCACAGATGCAGAGGTCCGCGCCCGCTTGCCACGGGTGGCACTGCGCCGTGGCGCCGGAGCCTATATCTGCGGCGAAGAATCCGCGCTGATCGAGTCGCTAGAAGGCAAGCGCGGCATGCCGCGCCTCAAGCCGCCCATCGTCGCCATCAGCGGCCTGTTCGGCAAGCCCACGCTGGAACACAACGTCGAGACCCTGTGGTGGGTGCGTGAACTGGTGCAGAACCCCAAATCGGACTGGTTCACACAAGGCCGCCGGGGTCGCAAAGGCTTGCGCCGCTTCACCGTCTCGGGTCGCGTCGCCAAACCCGGGGTTTACCTCGCCCCGGCCGGCATCACCTCGCGCGAACTGATTGACGAATTCGCCGGTGGCATGGCCGAAGGCTGGACGCTGTACGGCGTGCTGCCCGGCGGTGCCTCTGGCGGCATCTTGAACGCAAGCCAGGCCGAGCTGCCGCTGGACTTTGGCACCCTCGACGCCGAAGGCTGCTTCATCGGCTCAATGGCCGTCATCGTGCTCGGAAGCCATGCCGGACACATCGACACCGCCAGCGCCGCCGCGGCCAATCTCATGCGTTTCTTCGCCGAAGAAAGCTGCGGCCAGTGCACTCCCTGCCGCGAAGGCACTCACCAGATGCTCGCGGCCATGTCGCCTGCGCAGTGGAACGCCGCACATATCGGCACCCTGAGTCAGCTCATGCGCGACGCCTCGATCTGCGGCCTCGGCCAGGCTGCGCCCAACCCCACCGACAGCGTGCTGCGTCACTTCCCCCACGAAGTGACCGCGGCCAAGGAGTGACCCGATGGACATGACACCGCCCGCCATCGCCTTCCAACTGGACGGCAAGCCCCTCACCGCGCACGCAGGCGAGACCATCTGGGCCGCTGCCGAACGCCACGGTGTGGAGATTCCGCATCTGTGCCACAGTGACCCGCTGCAGCCGGTTGGCAACTGTCGCGCCTGCATGGTGGAAATCGAGGGTGAGCGCGTGCTCGCGGCCTCGTGCTGCCGCGCGGTCACACCCGATATGAAGGTGCACGCATCAAACGACCGCGCCCGCGCCGCGCAGCGCGGCGTGCTCGAACTGCTGACCGCACGCAAGCCGCAGCGGGTCGACCGCGTCAACGACGAACTCGACCATTGGGCGCAACGCCTGGGAGCGGATCGCAACCGCTATGCGGACGCATTCCATGACAGGCAAGCGCAAGCAGCGAACTGGCCGCAGACACCTGCGATCGACAACTCCCACCCCGCCATCACCTTCAATGCCGACGCCTGCATTCAGTGCACCCGCTGCCTGCGCGCCTGCCGCGACGAGCAGGGCAATGACGTCATCGGCCTGGCCGGACGCGGCGCGGGTGCGCACATCGTGTTCGACCAGGGCGCACCCATGGGAGCGAGCACCTGCGTGGCCTGCGGCGAATGCGTACAGGCCTGCCCCACCGGGGCACTGGCTCCGGCCAACGGCTCGTGGGCCAAGGTGACCAGCTGCGAGGTCGATTCGGTCTGTCCTTATTGCGGAGTGGGTTGCGCGCTGACCTACCACGTGCAGCAGAACGCACAGGGGCAGGAGCACATCGCCCGCGTCGAAGGCCGTGACGGCGTGGCGAATCAGAGCCGCCTGTGTGTCAAGGGGCGTTTCGGCTTCGATTACGTGGCCAACCCCGCGCGCCTGACCACGCCACTGATCCGGCGCGACGACGCGCCAAAGGATCCCGAACTGGTCAAGCTCGCCGACTGGCGCACGGTTTTCCGCGAAGCCAGCTGGGACGAGGCGCTGGAACGCGCCGCCAGCGGCCTGCTGCGCATCCGCGAACAACAGGGCGGCAAGGCCCTGGCCGGATTCGGCAGTGCCAAGGGGACGAACGAGGAGGCCTATCTGTTCCAGAAGCTGGTGCGCGCGGGCTTCGGCACCCATAACGTCGACCACTGCACCCGGCTGTGCCATGCCTCCAGCGTGGCGGCGCTGCTCGAAGGCCTCGGATCGGGCGCAGTCAGCAACCCGGTGATGGATGTGCTGCAAGCCGACGTGGTGATCATCATCGGTGCCAACCCCACGGTGAATCATCCGGTGGGTGCCACCTGGATGAAGAACGCGCTCAAGCGCGGCACCCGACTCATTCTGGCCGACCCGCGCCGGACCGAGCTGGCGCGCAAGGCATGGATGACCCTGCAGTTCACCCCCGGAGCCGATCTGGCCCTGCTCAACGCCATGCTGCATGTGGTGTTCGCCGACGACCTGCTCGACCATTCCAGCATTGCAGCGCGCTGCCACCCGGAAGAAGTCGAGGCCATCCGCCAGCATGTCGCCGCGCTCTCGCCCGAAGCGATGGAGCCGATCTGCGGCGTGGCCGCTGCCGACATCCGCGCTGCCACCCACGCCTATGCCACCAGCAAGGGCTCGATGATTTTCTGGGGCATGGGCATTTCGCAGCACGTGCACGGCACCGACAATGTGCGCGCGCTCATCGCCCTGTGCCAGCTCACCGGCCAGATCGGCCGCCCGGGCACCGGGCTGCATCCTTTGCGCGGGCAGAACAATGTGCAGGGGGCCAGCGATGCCGGGCTCATCCCGATGATGTTCCCCGACTATGTGCGCACGCAGGATGCTGGGGTGCTGAACCACGTGGAACGCTACTGGTCCCTGCCTCCGGACAGCCTGAGCCGCACACCGGGGCTGACCGTGGTGGAAATCGTCCACGCCGCACTTGCGGGGGAGATTCGCGGCATGTACATCGAAGGCGAGAACCCGGCGATGAGCGACCCCGACGTGCATCACGCCCGCCAGGCACTGGCGGGGCTGGAGCATCTGGTCGTACAGGACATTTTCCTCACAGAGACCGCGGCGCTGGCCGATGTCGTGCTGCCGGCCTCCGCCTGGCCCGAGAAGACCGGCACCGTGACCAACACCGATCGTCTGGTGCAACTGGGCCGCAAGGCGCTGCCCAGCCCAGGCCAGGCCCGGGCGGATCTGTGGATCATCCAGGACATGGGCCGGCGCCTCGGCGTGACGCCAATTGCCGAGGTCGACATGCATGGCGGCGAAACAGGCGTGGGCGCGGTGTTCGAGGAAATGCGTGGCATGATGACCTCGATTGCGGGCATCAGCTGGGCGCGGCTGCAACGCGAAGGCGCCGTCACCGCCCCCTGCGCGGCAGAAGACGAACCGGGGCAGCGCGTGGTGTTCATCAACAGCTTCCCCACGGCGGACGGTCGCGCCAGGCTCAAGCCGGCGCCTCTAGGTTTTGCCGATGAGCAGCCCGACAACGTCTATCCATATGTGCTCATCACCGGTCGCGAGCTGGAACATTGGCACACCGGCGCCATGACCCGCCACGCCAGCGTGCTCGATGCACTGGAACCGCAGCCGACGGTGAGCATTCACCCCACCCTGCTGGCCAAGCTGGGCCTGCGCGCAGGCGAGACGCTGCAGGTGGAGTCGCGCCGTGGCGTCATCAAGCTGGCCACCCGGGCCGATGACACCCTGCCGGAGGATGCGGTGTTCATCCCCTTCGCCTACGCCGAGGCCGCAGCCAATCTGCTGACCAACGCCGCGCTCGACCCCTGGGGCAAGATCGCCGAGGTGAAGTATTGCGCGGTGAAGCTGGGCAAGCCCGAGGAGGCCATGACCCCGGCCTGAGGTCGATGCACCTCAAGCCGCCGTTTGCAAGGCCGCTTCCAGCAAGGGCTTGGCCCAGTCCGGCGTCTGCCGAAGGGCATCACCATCCTGCGCCGTCGGCCAGAGCAGGCGACCGGCGCGCATGTCAAGCAGCAGGCGCGGGTCGGGCAGGGGGCCGCCTGGCGCGGCCTCGGTGCTGTTGTCGAACACCCGCAGTTGCGCCAGATGCGGCATCAGCCCCAGCAGATTCTCGCGCGATCCCACGAATCGCGCGCGGATCATGGTCTCGGGAATGGCATGCCCACCCGCCGCGACCCGCGCCTGCACGCGGGAGATGTGCTGCTCGGGCGATGACAGGCCGCAGAACCACATCAGCACGTCATGTGTCTTTGTGGCCTGAAGAATTCTTGCCGTCATGGAACGACCGCCCAGCGTGGTCTCGAAAGCGTGGCTTTGCCCCGCCGCAAGCGCGGCCTCAATGCGCCGCATACCCTCCTGCCAGGCGATGCCATTGGCCTGCGTCGGATCGCAACCGGCGAGCTCCATCCACTCCCGCGCAAACGCATCGGGGT
>JBAUTC010000336.1:0-10477 GCA_049582025.1 Thiomonas sp. | reverse complement strand
AAAGCAAAGTTGGGTGCTGCGGCGGTTTTGCTGCTGGCTGCACTGGGCCTGTTCTATGGTCTGGGCGCTCAGCCGTTGTGGGTGCGTGTCGCTGCTCTGCTGGTATTGCTCGTGGCTGCGGTCGTGGTGTTTTTTCTGTCCGAGCCAGGGCATGCGCTGGTCGCCTATGGCCGGGATGCGGTTCGCGAGACCAGGAAGGTCGTCTGGCCGACACGGAAAGAGGCCATTCAGATGACCGCAATCGTGTTTGGCTTTGTCATTTTGATGGCCATTTTTCTCTGGCTTGCGGACAAATCACTGGAATATGTGCTCTACGACCTGATCCTTGGTTGGAAGCGCTAGGAGCATGAGTATGGCTGAAGCACAAACAATGGCGGCGCAGGCTGGCAAGCAGTGGTATGTCGTCCATGCCTACTCTGGCATGGAGAAGGCGGTGCAACGCAATCTGGCCGAGCGCATCGAGCGCGCCGGCATGCAAACAAAATTCGGGCGCATCCTTGTGCCCACTGAGGAAGTGGTCGAGATCAAGAATGGCCACAAGACCATCACCGAGCGCCGATTTTTCCCCGGCTACGTGCTGGTGGAGATGGAAATGGACGACGCCACCTGGCATCTGGTCAAACACACCAGCAAGGTGACCGGCTTTGTGGGGGGCGCGAAAAACCGCCCCGTGCCGATCAGCGAGGCGGATGTGAACAAGATCATGAGCCAGATGCAGGAAGGGGCGGAGAAGCCGCGTCCCAAGGTTCAGTTCGAGGTGGGCGAGATGGTGCGCATTAAGGAGGGTCCCTTCACCGACTTCAACGGCAATGTGGAAGAGGTGAATTACGAGAAGTCCCGCCTGCGCGTGTCGGTCACGATTTTTGGTCGCGCGACCCCGGTGGAGTTGGAGTTTCAGCAGGTCGAGCGTCTGTAATCGATCTGCATGTTGTGCGCGGACAGGTGTCCCGCGCAAACACATGGCGCTGCTGCCCATCCCGCCCGGGCACCAGTTTGACGTTGAAGGGGCGGGTTTCGGGGAGCCGCAAGGCGTTCGTACCCATTCGGAGTCATTATGGCAAAGAAAATTATCGGCTTCATCAAGCTGCAAGTGCCAGCTGGTAAAGCCAATCCCTCGCCGCCTATCGGTCCGGCGCTCGGTCAACGCGGCCTCAACATCATGGAATTCTGCAAGGCGTTCAACGCCCAGACCCAGGGTGTGGAGCCGGGCCTCGCGCTGCCGGTGGTCATTACCGCGTTCGCCGACAAGTCGTTCACTTTCATCATCAAGACGCCGCCTGCTGGCGTGTTGATCAAGAAGGCGATCAAGCTCGACAAGGGCTCGGCAAAGCCGCATACCGACAAGGTGGGCATGATCACGCGTGCACAGCTCGAAGAGATCGCCAATACCAAGATGAAAGACCTGACCGCCGCTGATCTCGATGCGGCCGTTCGCACCATCGCGGGCACGGCTCGCTCGATGGGTGTCACTGTGGAGGGCGTGTAAATGGCCAAGATGCCCAAACGTTATGCGGCCTTGCGCGCCAAGGTTGATTCCAACAAGCTCTACGCTCTCGATGAGGCGCTGGCGCTGATCAAGGAATGCGCCGTTGCCAAGTTCGACGAATCCATCGACGTGGCCGTGAGCCTCGGCGTGGATACCCGCAAGTCCGACCAGGTCGTGCGCGGCTCCGTGGTGCTGCCTGCCGGAACCGGCAAGGTCAAGCGCGTTGCGGTGTTCGCCCAGGGTGCCAAGGCCGAAGAGGCCAAGGCCGCGGGCGCCGACATCGTGGGTTTTGAAGACCTGGCCGAGCAAGTCAAGGCCGGCAACCTCAATTTCGACATTGTCATCGCCTCGCCTGACGCCATGCGCGTGGTCGGTGCCTTGGGTCAGATTCTCGGCCCTCGCGGCATGATGCCCAACCCTAAGGTTGGCACCGTGACGCCGGACGTGGCCACTGCGGTGAAAAACGCCAAGGCGGGTCAGGTGCAGTTTCGTGCGGACAAGGCCGGTATCGTGCACGGCACGATTGGCCGTGCTTCGTTCGGTCCGGATGCCCTGCGCAACAACCTCAAGGCACTGGTCGAGGCGCTCCAAAAAGCCCGCCCGCAAGCTGCCAAGGGTATTTATTTGAAGAAGGTTGCAGTCTCGTCCACCATGGGCATTGGCGTGCGCGTCGATACCGCAACGGTGAATGCGGCGGTTGCCGGACAGTAATTGTTTGAAAACGGCGCCGGCGTAAGTCGGGGCCGGCAGGAATTGGTGGGCCGGGTCGACAAAGTTGCGTTGACACGGGCGATCCAAGACCGCAGGCGCGAGGCGGCATGCCTTGCTTAATTCGACTTCAGAACGTGCAGGAGTCGGGGCTGCGCAGATGGCGAACCCGCTGGGCGATGGAACGGGCAAGGGCGCAACCCCTTGTTTGTGGTCACTCCAGAGGACGCTTATACAGGCGCCATGAACCGTTTGGTCCATGGCAATTTCTTCAGGAGTCAATCTTGAGTCTCAACCGCTCTGAAAAGCAAGCTTCAGTCGAGGAAATCTCGGCACTGTCAACCAAGGCGCAATCCCTGGTCCTGGCAGAGTACCGCGGCATTGCAGTCGAGCAGATGACCAAGCTGCGCAAGCAGGCTCGCGAAAACGGCGTGCATCTCCAGGTGTTCAAGAACACTCTGGCGAAACGCGCCGTCACGGGAACACCGTGCGAGTCGATTGCCGCAGACATGACGGGGCCGCTGATCTACGGATTTTCCGAAGATGCAGTGGCTGCCGCACGGATCATCAACGACTTTGCAAGAACCAACGACAAGCTGGTTATCCGTTCTGGTGTTGTCAACGGCAAGGCGCTCGACGCCGCCGGAGTCAAGACCCTTGCAAGCATTCCGTCGCGCGAAGTGTTACTGGCGCGTTTGCTTGGCGTCATGCAGGCCCCCGTGTCCGGTTTTGCCGTGGCGCTGGGCCAACTGGCGAAGAAACGCGAGACCGAAGCAGCCTGATCAGGCTGAAGCTTCCAAACCCTCTTTTTCAAACATTTATCTCGGAGTCATCAAATGGCAATGAATCAACAAGACATTCTCGACGCAGTTGGCAGCATGACCGTCATGGAACTCAATGACATGGTCAAGGCGTTCGAAGAGAAATTCGGCGTGTCCGCGGCGGCTATGGCCGTTGCTGCTCCTGGCGCTGGTGGCGGTGCTGCCGCCGCGGTGGAGGAGCAGACCGAATTCAACGTGATCCTGACGGAAGTCGGCGCGAACAAGGTCAGCGTCATCAAGGCCGTGCGTGAAGTGACTGGCCTGGGTCTGAAGGAAGCCAAGGATCTGGTGGACGGTGCGCCCAAGGCCGTCAAGGAAGCAGTGGCCAAGGCAGATGCCGAAGCCATCCAGAAGAAACTGGAAGAAGCTGGCGCCAAGGCTGAAATCAAGTAAGTCTTCGGTATTGCGTGGGCCCGGAAGGCTGATCGGCCTCCCGGGCTTTCGCGCCTTCTGTCGGATCGAACCGGCAGCTTGGTTATCGCATGGTCTGGGATATGCCCGGGACATGCGATAACCGATTTTGTCCCTGTGGAGCGGAGCGTATCCATGTCCTACTCGTTCACTGAGAAAAAGCGCATTCGGAAAAGTTTTGGCAGCCGCCAGAGCGTCCTGGATGTCCCCTATCTGCTGGCTACGCAGATCAACTCCTACGAGGCCTTTTTGCAAAAAGACCTTCCTTTGCCACAACGCAAGGATGAAGGGCTGGAAGCGGCGTTCCGCGCCATTTTCCCGATCGTGTCGCACAACCAGAACGTGCGCATGGAATACAACGGCTACACCCTGGCGCGTCCGGTGTTCGACGTGCGCGAATGTCAGCAGCGCGGCTTGACGTTTGCTTCGGCCCTGCGTGCCAAGGTGCGCCTGATCGTGATGGACCGTGAAGCGGCCAAGCCCACGGTCAAGGAAGTGAAGGAGCAGGAGGTCTACATGGGCGAGATTCCGCTCATGACCGACAAGGGCTCTTTCATCATCAACGGCACCGAGCGTGTCATCGTCAGCCAGTTGCATCGCTCGCCTGGCGTGTTCTTCGAGCATGACAAGGGCAAGACCCACAGCTCGGGCAAGCTGCTGTTTTCCGCGCGCATCATCCCCTACCGCGGCTCGTGGCTCGACTTTGAATTCGACGCCAAGGACATCCTGTACTTTCGCGTCGACCGTCGCCGCAAGATGCCGGTCACCATTCTGCTCAAGGCCCTTGGCCTGAATCCCGAGCAGATCCTCGCGCACTTCTTCGCCTTCGACCACATGCAGCTGATGGACGATGGCGCGCTGCTCGAATTCGTTCCCGACCACTTCAAGGGTGAAGTCGCCCGCTTCGACCTGATCGACCAGAACGGCAAAGTGGTCGTCGCCAAGGACAAGCGCATCAATACGCGCCATCTTCGCGAGCTGGAGCAGGGCGGAACCAAGCGCCTTTCGGTGCCGGAAGACTTTTTGCTCGGCAAGGTGCTGGCACGCAACCTGGTGTCGGAAGACACCGGCGAAATTGTGGCTCGCGCGAATGAAGAGCTGACCGAGGCGCTGCTGAAAAAGATCCGCGATGCCGGTATCCAGCAAGTGCAGACGCTCTACATCAACGACCTCGACCAGGGCGCGTTCATTTCGCAAACCCTGCGCATCGACGAAGTGGCTGACCAACTCGCTGCCAAGGTGGCGATCTACCGCATGATGCGCCCTGGCGAACCGCCGACCGAGGACGCCGTCGAAGCGCTGTTCAACCGCCTGTTCTTCGATGCCGACGCCTACGATCTGTCGCGCGTGGGTCGCATGAAGTTCAACCGCCGCCTGGGTCGCGAAGAGATCGAAGGCGAGATGGTGTTGTCGCACGAAGACATCATGGCGGTCATCAAGTTGCTGGTGGAGCTGCGCAATGGCCGCGGCGAGGTTGACGACATCGATCACCTCGGCAACCGCCGCGTGCGTTGCGTGGGTGAGCTGGCCGAAAACCAGTTCCGCGCCGGTCTGTCGCGCATTGAGCGTGCAGTCAAAGAGCGCCTCGGCCAGGCCGAGACCGAAAACCTGATGCCGCACGATTTCATCAACTCCAAGCCCATTTCTGCTGCGATCAAGGAGTTCTTCGGGTCGAGCCAGTTGTCGCAGTTCATGGACCAGACGAATCCCTTGTCGGAAATCACCCACAAGCGCCGCGTTTCGGCCCTGGGCCCGGGCGGTCTGACCCGCGAGCGCGCCGGCTTCGAAGTACGCGACGTGCACCCGACCCACTATGGCCGCGTCTGCCCGATCGAAACCCCGGAAGGCCCGAACATCGGCCTGATCAACTCGCTGGCGCTGTTTGCTCGCCTGAACGAATACGGTTTCATCGAAACGCCGTATCGCCGCGTGACCGACCGCAAGGTGACCGACCAGATCGACTACCTCTCTGCCATCGAGGAAGGCAAGTACGTGATCGCCCAGGCCAATGCAGGCATGGACGAGAACGGCATGCTCAACGACGAGCTGGTGTCGGCCCGTGAAACCGGCGAATCCATTCTGGTCTCGCCGGAGCGTGTGCAGTACATGGACGTGTCGCCCAGCCAGATCGTGTCGGCTGCCGCCTCGCTCGTGCCCTTCCTTGAACACGACGATGCGAACCGCGCGCTAATGGGCGCCAACATGCAGCGTCAGGCCGTGCCCGTGCTGCGTCCCGAGAAGCCGTTGGTCGGCACCGGCGTCGAGCGCGTGACCGCGGTCGACTCGGGCACCGTGGTGACGGCGCTGCGCGGCGGCGTGGTCGATTATGTCGACAGCGCGCGCATCGTGGTGCGGGTGAACGACGACGAAACCCAGGCGGGTGAAGTCGGCGTGGACATCTACAACCTGATCAAGTACCAACGTTCCAACCAGAACACCAACATCCACCAGCGTCCGTTGGTCAAGCGCGGCGACAAGCTCGCCAAGGGCGATGTGGTGGCGGATGGCGCATCGACCGACATCGGCGAATTGGCCCTGGGCCAGAACATGCTGGTGGCCTTCATGCCCTGGAACGGCTACAACTACGAAGACTCGATCCTGCTGTCCGAGCGCGTGGTGGCGGAAGACCGTTTCACCTCGATCCACATCGAAGAACTCAACGTTCCGGCGCGTGACACCAAGCTTGGCTCCGAAGAAATCACCCGCGACATCCCCAACCTGTCCGAGCACCAGCTGGCGCGTCTGGACGAGTCGGGCATCATCTATGTGGGTGCGGAAGTCGAAGCCGGCGACGTGCTGGTGGGCAAGGTCACCCCGAAGGGCGAAACCCAGCTCACCCCGGAAGAGAAGCTGCTGCGCGCCATCTTCGGCGAAAAGGCCTCCGACGTGAAGGACACCTCGCTGCGCGTGCCCTCGGGCATGTACGGCACCGTCATCGACGTGCAGGTGTTCACGCGTGAAGGCATTCCGCGCGACAAGCGGGCGCAACAGATCATCGACGATGAACTCAAGCGCTATCGCCTCGATCTGAACGACCAGATGCGCATTGTCGAAGGCGATACCTTCGACCGTCTGGGCAAGCTGCTGAGCGGCAAGACTGCCAACGGCGGCCCGAACAAGTTGGCCAAGGGCGCGACCATCACCGCCGATTACCTAGGCGAGACCGACCGCTACAACTGGTTCGACATCCGCCCGTCGGACGAGGCCATTGCACAGCAGATGGAGCAGCTCAAGGACTCGCTGGAAAAGCGTCGCCACGACTTCGATCTGATGTTCGAAGAGAAGCGCCGCAAGCTCACGCAAGGCGACGAACTGCCGACCGGCGTGCTCAAGATGGTCAAGGTCTATCTGGCCGTGAAGCGTCGCCTGCAGCCGGGCGACAAGATGGCCGGCCGTCACGGCAACAAGGGTGTGGTGTCGAAGATCGTCCCGGTCGAAGACATGCCGCACATGCCCGACGGCACCACGGTCGACATCGTGCTCAATCCGCTGGGCGTGCCCTCGCGGATGAACATCGGACAGATCCTTGAAACCCACCTGGGTTGGGCCTCCATCGGCATCGGCAAGCGCGTGAACGACATGTTGCAATCGCACGCCAAGGCGGCGGAGTTGCGCAAATTCCTCGGCACGCTGTACAACTTCAGCGGCAAGCAGGAAGCGCTCGATCAACTCAGCGATGCCGACGTGCTGGAACTGGCGAACAACCTCAAGGCCGGCCTGCCGATTGCCAGCCCGGTGTTTGACGGTGCCAGCGAGGCCGAGATTGGCCAGATGCTTGACCTGGCCTACCCGGATGCCATTGCCGAGAAGCTGCAACTCACCGCGGCGAAGAAGCAGGTCATGCTCACCGATGGCCGCACTGGTGAGGTGTTCGAGCGCCCCGTAACCGTGGGCATCATGCACGTGCTCAAACTACATCACCTGGTGGACGACAAGATGCACGCTCGCTCCACCGGCCCGTACTCGCTGGTCACCCAGCAGCCGCTGGGCGGCAAGGCGCAGTTCGGCGGTCAGCGTTTCGGTGAGATGGAAGTGTGGGCGCTGGAGGCCTATGGCGCGTCCTACGTGCTGCAGGAAATGCTCACCGTCAAATCCGACGACACACAGGGCCGCACCAAGATGTACGAGAGCATCGTCAAGGGCGATCACATCATCGAAGCCGGGATGCCCGAGTCGTTCAACGTGCTGATCAAGGAAATCCGTTCCCTGGGTCTGGACATCGAACTCGAACGCAATTGAGATTTGTGCCGTGTCCGGTGTGCGTCTTGCGCACGCCGGATTTCGCATCTGAAGGAGTGAAAGCATGAAAGCGCTACTCGACCTGTTCAAGCAGTTTCATCAGGATGAGCATTTCGACGCCATTCGCATCGGCCTGGCGTCGCCGGAAAAAATCCGGTCCTGGTCGTTCGGTGAGGTGAAGAAGCCCGAGACCATCAACTACCGCACGTTCAAGCCCGAGCGTGACGGCCTTTTCTGCGCCAAGATCTTCGGTCCGATCAAGGACTACGAGTGCCTTTGCGGCAAGTACAAGCGCCTCAAGCACCGCGGCGTGATCTGCGAAAAGTGCGGCGTTGAAGTGACGCAGAGCAAGGTGCGCCGTGAGCGCATGGGCCACATCGACATGGCCAGCCCCGTGGCGCACATCTGGTTCCTCAAGAGCCTGCCGTCCCGCCTGGGCATCGTGCTCGACATGGCGCTGCGCGACATCGAGCGCGTGCTGTACTTCGAAGCCTATGTGGTCACCGACCCCGGCATGACTCCGCTCAAGGCCGCGCAAGTGCTGTCGGAAGACGAATACGCGGCCAAGCGTACCGAGTTCGGCGAAGAGTTCGTCGCCTTCATGGGCGCCGAAGGCGTCCACGCCCTGTTGCACAACATGGATCTCGACCTCGAGATCGAAAAACTGCGCGGCGACATGACCGGTTCGGACACCAAGGTGAAGAAGAACGTCAAGCGCCTCAAGGTGATGCAGGCGTTCAAGGATTCTGGCACCAAGCCGGAGTGGATGGTCATGACCGTGCTGCCGGTGCTGCCGCCTGATCTGCGTCCGCTGGTCCCGTTGGACGGCGGCCGCTTCGCCACGTCCGACCTGAACGACCTCTATCGTCGCGTCATCAACCGCAACAATCGCCTGCGCCGCCTGCTGGAGTTGTCCGCGCCCGAGATCATCGTGCGCAACGAAAAGCGCATGCTGCAAGAGGCGGTCGATTCGCTGATGGACAACGGTCGCCGCGGCAAGGCCATGGTGGGCCAGAACAAGCGCCCGCTGAAGTCTCTGGCCGACATGATCAAAGGCAAGAGCGGCCGCTTCCGCCAGAACTTGCTGGGCAAGCGCGTCGACTATTCCGGTCGTTCCGTCATCACCGTGGGCCCGACGCTCAAGCTGCATCAGTGCGGCCTGCCCAAGCTGATGGCCCTCGAATTGTTCAAGCCTTTCATCTTCCACAAGCTCGAAACCATGGGCGTGGCCACCACAATCAAGGCGGCCAAGAAGGAAGTCGAATCGCAGACCCCGATCGTCTGGGACATTCTCGAAGACGTGATCCGCGAGCATCCGGTAATGCTCAACCGGGCACCCACGCTGCACCGTCTGGGCATCCAGGCTTTCGAGCCGATGCTGATCGAAGGCAAGGCCATTCAGTTGCACCCGCTGGTCTGCGCCGCGTTCAACGCCGACTTCGACGGCGACCAGATGGCCGTGCACGTGCCACTGTCGCTCGAAGCACAGGTGGAAGCGCGCGCGCTCATGTTGGCCTCGAACAACATTCTGTTCCCGGCCAACGGCGAACCGTCCATTGTGCCGTCGCAGGACATGGTGCTGGGCCTGTATTACGCCACCCGCGAGCGCATCAACGGACGCGGTGAAGGCATCGTGTTTGCCGATGTCGCCGAAGTGCAGCGTGCACTTGATTCCAAAGAAGTCGAAATCACCAGCCGCGTCAACGTGCGTCTGACCGATTACGAGAAGGACAAGGCGACAGGCACGTTCACGCCCAAGACTGCCGTGGTGGAAACCACCGTTGGTCGTGCGCTGTTGTCGGAAATCCTGCCAAAGGGTCTGCCGTTCAGCGTCATGAACAAGGCGTTGAAGAAGAAGGAAATCTCGCGCCTGATCAACTCGTCTTTCCGTCGCTGCGGTCTGCGCGAAACCGCGATCTTCGCCGACAAGCTGTTGCAGTCGGGCTTCTCGCTTGCGACCAAGGCCGGCATTTCGATCAGCATCGACGACATGCTGATCCCGGAAGAGAAGTACAAGGTCATCGCCCGCGCTGAAAAAGAGGTCAAGGAGATCGAGCAGCAGTACTCCTCCGGCCTGGTCACGCAGGGCGAGCGCTACAACAAGGTCGTGGACATCTGGGGCCGCGCGGGCGACGAAGTCGGCAAGGCGCTGATGAGCCACCTCTCCAACCAGACGGTCAAGGACCGCCACGGAAAGGATGTTCGCCAGGAATCATTCAACTCGATCTACATGATGGCCGATTCCGGTGCCCGCGGTTCCGCTGCACAGATCCGCCAGCTCGCGGGCATGCGCGGCCTGATGGCCAAGCCCGATGGCTCCATCATCGAGACGCCCATCACCGCGAACTTCCGCGAAGGGCTGAACGTGCTGCAGTACTTCATCTCCACTCACGGAGCACGAAAGGGCCTGGCCGATACCGCGCTGAAGACCGCGAACTCCGGCTACCTCACCCGCCGCCTGGTGGACGTGACGCAGGATCTGGTCGTCACCGAGCACGACTGTGGCACCGCCAACGGGACCAATATGCGCGCCCTGGTGGAAGGCGGTGAAGTTATCGAAAGCCTGCGCGACCGCGTGCTGGGCCGAGTGGCCGCTGTCGACGTCGTCAGCCCCGAGACGCAGGACGTCATCGTCCCTGCGGGCGAAATGCTCGATGAGGACATGCTTGATCTGGTCGAGGCCGCCGGCATCGACGAAATCAAGGTGCGCACTGCGCTGACCTGCGAAACCCGCTATGGCATCTGTGCCAAGTGCTATGGCCTCGACCTCGGCCGCGGCACGCTGGTGACAAATGGCGAAGCGGTCGGCGTG
>JBAUTC010000335.1:0-12361 GCA_049582025.1 Thiomonas sp. | reverse complement strand
GCGCAGGGCTGGCAATGCGCCGTCGAGGAGCGCCTGCAATGCCGTGTGACGGTCGCGGGCGACGGCGGCGTCGCGCGGCGGAGCTTGCAGCCAGTCGCGCAGCAGGCGGCTGCCCGCTGCGGTCTGGCAGGTGTCGAGGTGCGAGAGCAGGGTGGGACCGTCGTCGCCGCGCAGGGGCTGGAGAATTTCGAGATTGCGCCGCGCTACAGCGTCCAGTCGCAGACTGTGCTCGGCGCGTTCCACGCGCAGATCGACCAGCAGCGGCAGGGTGCCCCCCTGCGTTTGCTCCGCATAGGTGAGCAGGGCTGCGGCCGCGGCATGTGCGGCGGTGAAGTTCTGCGCATCGAAGCCGCCCAGGTGTGCCACCTGCAGTTGTGCGCACAGCTTGCGCAGCCCGAGCGCGGCGTCGAAATGCCAGTCGGGGCGCGTGGTGGTGAATGGCCACTGCGCGTCGCCGGGCATAGCATGGTCCTGCGGCCACAACACTTCTGCCGGCGCGATGCGTGCCAGCCAGTCGGGCAGCGCGGCGGCGTCGCATTGCGCCAGGGTAATGCCGCCCCCGCTGAGCGCCATCCAGGCCAGTCCCCAGTCGCCGCGTGTCGCCTTGGAGGGGGCGATAGCCAGCAGCACAGCGTCGCGTTTGTCGTCGAGCAAGGACTGTTCGGTGAGCGTGCCCGGTGTGACCACGCGCACCACGCGGCGCTCGACCAGGCCCTTGGCAAGGGCCGGATCGCCGATTTGCTCGCAAATGGCCGCTGATTCGCCCAGCTTCACCAGTTTGGCGAGGTAGCCGTCGAGCGCCTGCACCGGAACTCCCGCCATGACGACAGGCGCGCCTGCGGACTGTCCGCGCCGGGTCAGCGTGAGGTCAAGCAGGCGCGCGGCCTTTTCCGCGTCGGCATAGAACAGCTCGTAGAAGTCGCCCATGCGGCACAGCAGCAGAGCGTTTGGATGCGCCGCCTTCATGCCCAGGTATTGCTGCATCAAGGGCGTGTGAGCGGACAGATCGGGTGGGGCGGACATGGATCGCGACGGGGTAGCCAGCCCGCTATTTTGCCTGCTGCTTACAAACCAGCCGGGTCTGGCTCAGACCGCTGCCCGCGCCAATACGGCTCGCACGGCGCCCTCGGCGTCACAGACGGTTTCAACGCGGTCGTATGCCGTGTGTTTTTCCAGCAATTGCAGCATCGCCGGTCCCTGGCCGAGACCGACTTCCATGCCCAGCCAGCCGCCCGGACGCAGCAGAGGCGGCGCTTCGCGGATGAGGCGCATCAGAATGCGCACGCCAAACGGTCCACCATCGAAGGCCAGATGCGGCTCGTGCCCGACGATTTCGCGGGGCATGGTGTCCATTTTTGCCGTGGAGATGTAAGGCGGCAGGGAGACAAGCAAATCGACATTGCGCTGAAACTCCGCGCCGAATGGGGCGAGCAAGTCTCCCGTGTGCAGATTCACACGGGACTCCAGCCCGAGCAGCTTCGCGTTGGCGCGCGCCAGGGCAATGGCTGTGTCCGAAATGTCTGCGCCATGCACCAGCGCCTGCGGCACGGCATGCGCCAGTGCCAACGCCAGATTGCCCGAGCCGCAGCAGACGTCGATCACGACGGGCCGGGTTGTCGAGGCAGAAGCCATGGCGCGGAGTTTTTGCGCGGCAACCTGACCGAGCAATTCACTTTCGGCGCGTGGAATGAGCGCCTCGGGCGAGGCCCTCAACTCCAGTCCCATGAAACGTTGTTTGCCGGTGAGGTAGGCAATGGGCTCGCCGGTGATGCGCCGCTCGATCAGCGCGTCAAGCACGCCGTATTGCTGCGCGCTCAACGCGCGCAGCGGGGTTTCTGCTGCGGCATGAATGGAGAGTGCTTCCCCAGCGGCGAGCAGCCATAGCGCACGCAGGGCGGAATGGGGTGTCTCTTCCGGCTTGTCCGGCAGGATGTCCAGCGCGGTCGTCAGCCGGGCGAGGCGCTGCTGGAAGGCTGCGTGGCCGTCGCTTCCGAGTGCGAGGTGTTCAGCTTCGCGCATGTCGTTCCCAAGGGTTTCAGCGAGGTTCAAAGCGCGTTCTCCGGTGGATGGTCGAAAACCGCGTCAACCAGGGCAGGCCGTGCGTGCAGGTAGCGGGTTGTGCGGCGCTTGGCGTCGATGTCGGCGAGCACGGCGGCGGCCTGATCTGCCGAGCAGCCAAGAGCTGCGGCCAGTTCGTCGGCGCCATGGTCATGGTTGCGTGCCCACAGCGCCAGGTCCATCTGCGCCCAGGGCAGGGCGAAGTAGAACTCGTCCTGGCTCTGTGGCAGGCTGTAGGTATCGGTGGTCGGCGCTGCGCTACACACTGCGTCTGGCAGGCCGAGATGCCGTGCCAGCGCATATACCTGCGTTTTGTAGAGATGAGCGATTGGCTTGAGGTCGGCCGAGCCATCGCCGTTTTTTACAAAAAATCCCTGGTCGTACTCCAGGCGGTTCGGGGTGCCAATCACGGCATAGTTCAACCGGTCGGCGTGGAAGTATTCGAGTGTCTTGCGCAGGCGCTGCTTGTGGTTGGTGGCGGCAACAATCTGCAGGTATTCGCGCAGCGGCAGGCGGGCTTCGGACATCTGGCCACTTGGTGCCTGGGCGATGAGCTTGAAATGGTTGATGCCTCCAGCCAGTCCGCCGGAGATGACGAGCTTGATTTTCCATGCCGGGGTGTAGTCGGGCAACACCGCGCGTACCGCTTCGTCGCGCCAGCGGTAGCAGCCTATCGCGTCCAGCGCCGGGGCGATGTCTTCGACCGTGTGCTGGATGCCGAGTTGCTGCGCCACCTGGGCGCCCAGGCTGGCACTGCTCTGCGACGAGTCGCGCTCGGGCATGAGCAGACCGAAGACGCGCTGCGGACCAAGCGCGTGCACGGCCAGTGCCGCGCACACCGAACTGTCGACGCCGCCGGACAGACCCAGCACCACGCCGCGCTTGTTGAAGCCGCGCAAGGTGTGAAGGAAAAACTCCGCAATGCGCGCTGCTTCCGCCTCGCAGTCGATGGCGAGGACGGCTGCATTCAACTCGGACTTGGCCATGACGCGTCAGGCCGCCCGCTTGCGCTGCACATAGGCGGCTATGGCCGCCACGCTGTCGAGGTTCTCGGGAACCATTTCGTTGTCGGCAACCTGTACACCCCAGGTCTCCTCGAGGAACAGGATGAGTTCGAGCACGCCGGTGGAGTCGAGGATGTGCAAATCGAGTAGCGAATCCGTGTCGCTGTAGGACGTGTCGCGGGCGCCGAGCAGGAAGTTGCTATTGATGTATTGGCGGATTTTTTGCTGGGTGTCGGACATGGCGAAGTGGTCTGAAATGAGGGAATGGACGGGGGCAGATTGCTCAACGCAACCCGGTTTTTTTTATTTTTCCGGTGTCGGTGCGGGGAAGGGTGCTGACGAATTCGACGTATTTTGGCGCCATGAAGTTTTCGATATGGGCGAGGCAATGCTTGATGACTGCGCGCTCGGTCAACGCATGTTCCGGTTTGCACACCACGAAGGCCTTGACCGCCTGACCCAACAGCGGGTCGTCCACGCCGATGACGGCGGCCTCCAGCACGCCATCGAGCGCGTGCAGCACGTTCTCCACCTCGCGCGGGCTGACCTTTTCGCCGCGGCTCTTGATGATGTCGTCGCGCCGTGCCACGAAATACAACCAGCCGTCTGCGTCGGTCCGGAACAGGTCTCCCGAATGCAGCACCATCTCGCCGGGAATCGGCCCGGGCCGCAGGCGCTGCGCGGTCTGCTCCGGCTTGCGCCAATAGCCGCGCATCACGTGGCTGCCGCGGATGACCAGTTCACCCGTGCTGCCGTTGGGCAGGCGGCGGCCATCGTCATCGACCAGCCAGACCTCTTCATTCGGCATGCCGCGCCCCACGCTGCCCGGGCGGATGTCGAGCTGATCGGGCGGCAGATAGGTCACGCGCTTGCACTCGGTCAGGCCGTACATCGAGAACAGCGTGGCTTGCGGAAACAGGGCGCGAATCTGCTCTATCTGCGTTTGCGGCAATGCCGCCGCAGTATTCGTGATCAGCCGTAGCGCTGAGAGGTCGAACTCCTGCAGGGTTTTGAGATTTGTCAGCAGCGTGAACATGGTGGGCACACCAGGAAACACCGTCACCCGCTCCTGCGCCATATTGGCCAGCACCTTGACCGGAAAGGTGAACGAACGCTCCAGCAGCACAGTGGCCCCGAGGCTGAAGGCCATAAGGACCTGATACAGCCCATAGTCGAACGCCAGCGGCAGGGCGCAGGCGATGATGTCGTCCTGCCGCAACCCGAGGTAACCACGCACCGAGCGCAGGGCGGTCAGCATGTTCAGGTGGGTCAGCATCACCCCCTTGGCATCGCCGGTGGAACCCGAGGTGTAGAGGATGGCCGCCAGATCCTGGTCGATCAGATCGGGGTGGGAGGCGGAACAGACGGCGGCGGGCGAGGCCGATGGAAAGGCGCATTCGCGTGGATCAGGCATACCGGCGTCAGGCTTGCCCTGCGCGTAAGCGGTCAGCATGTAGCACTGGCGCACACTGCTGTTCTGCGTCAACGCCGCGCGGCTGGTTTCGGCGAGTTCCTGCTGGGTGAGCAGGGCGCAGGCCTCGGAGTCGTTCAGGATGTACGCCAGCTTGTCCGCTTTGGTCAAGGTATTGACCGGCATGAACACAGCGCCGACCTTGAGCACGGCGTAGATGGCCGCGACCAGTTCCACGCAGTTGTCCAGAAACAGCGCCACCCGCTCGCCGCGCTGTACGCCGTTCGCCCGCAGAGCCGCGGCAATCCCCTCCACCTGATTGCCAATGTCACCATACCGGGTGAGCACGCCCTCGCGCACGATGGCGCGATGGTCCGGATGATCTGCGACGGCTGTTTCAAAAGTGTGGTGGAGCAGCATGCGTGTCAATAAGAACTCTGGGAATAGAAGCCGAAAATCCAAGCATACGGGCGACGATGCCTCAGTCGGCGCACCTCATTCACAACGAAAGCGGCAGATTGTGACTTTTTTGGAGGTGACAGAGCTGCGAAAATCCGGCCTGCCTGCGGAAGGGAGGGCCGCCGCAAGCTATCCTTGATTTTTTTATTCGGGACGTGCGTATGGGACTGGGGCTTTACATCATTGGTGACGAAATACTGTCCGGCAAGCGGCAGGACAAACATTTCCCCCATGTGCTCGAACTCCTCAAGGTCCGCCAGATGCGAGTGGACTGGGTGCAATACCTGGGTGATGATCCGGCCTTGCTGGCCGAGTCCTTTCGAGCCAGTTTTGCACGCGGTGACGTGGCGCTGAGCTGCGGTGGCATCGGAGCCACTCCCGACGATCACACCCGCCAGAGCGTGGCCCAGGCGCTGGGGCTGCCGCTGGTACTCCACCCGGAAGCCAAAGCACTGATCCAGCAGCGTGTCATCGAGGCGAACCTGGGCGACGTGGACAAGCCGGCCAACCAGCAACGCCTTCAGATGGGGATGTTTCCGCAGGGCAGCGTCATCATTCCCAACCCGTACAACAAGATTCCGGGATTTTCCATCCGTCATCACTACTTCGTACCTGGATTCCCGGTGATGGCCTGGCCCATGCTGGAATGGGCGCTCGACGGCCCGCTTGCCCACTTGCATGGCCGGGATCATCAGGTTGAAAGCGCCGTGATCGTGCGCAGCGCGATGGAATCGGATCTGACGCCGCTGATGCAGGATATTGAACGGTGCTTTCCGGGCATCAAGGTGTTCAGCCTCCCCAGCGTCGATCATCCGGTGTGGGGACGGCACATCGAGCTCGGTGTCAAAGGCGACGTTACCGGCGTGGAGCAGGCCTTTGCCTATTTGCGCGCACACTTGCCGAAGGGATCCTGGGAAGATGCACCGAAATAACCAAAAACGCACAACAGAGGTGCATTTGAACGAGCTGCACCAAATGAGGGCGTCTTGACATGGGCACAGAGCGTGCAAGAAATTCTTGCCGCTCCCTGCGATCCGCCAGGGTGCGTCAAATCAGCCGATTTGGGCACGCTTTCTGCTAGATTATTTTTACTGCGCGGTGAATCGCAGCAAACGATATTAAGTGCCATCTTTTGATGCGAAGATGAACACGCAAACGCATTTCAACCTGACAGGAGAGTTTCATGAGCAAAACAGTAGCCGACGTGATGGGCTTGGTGAAAGAGAACGACGTCAAATTCGTGGATTTCCGCTTCACCGACACTCGCGGCAAGGAACAGCACGTCACGGTGCCGGTGTCGGCTTTCGACGAAGGCAAGTTCTCTGACGGTCACGCCTTCGATGGTTCCTCCATTGCTGGTTGGAAGGGCATCGAAGCCTCGGACATGCTGCTCATGCCCGACCCCAACACCGCCAACATCGACCCGTTCTATGAAGAAACCACGCTGCTGCTGAGCTGCGACGTGCTGGAACCTGGCGATGGCAAGCCCTATGACCGCGACCCGCGCTCGATCGCGAAGAAGGCTGAGGCCTACCTGAAAGCTTCCGGGATTGGCGATACTGCCTTTTTCGGTCCTGAGCCTGAATTCTTCGTCTTTGATCAGGTGCGCTGGAACGTCGACATGTCCGGCAGCTTCGTCAAGATCGACTCCAATGAAGCCGCCTGGGCGACCGGCGAGAAGATGGAAGGCGGCAATATGGGCCATCGCCCGGCGGTGAAGGGTGGCTATTTCCCTGTGCCTCCGGTCGACAGTCTGCAGGATATCCGCTCGGAAATGTGCCTGCTGCTCGAGCAAATGGGTGTTCCTGTCGAGGTGCATCACCACGAAGTTGCGAATGCGGGTCAGTGCGAAATTGGTACCAAGTTCTCCACGTTGGTGCAGCGTGCCGACTGGACACAGATGCTTAAATATGTGGTGCAGAACGTGGCGCATGCCTACGGCAAGACTGCGACCTTCATGCCCAAGCCTGTTGTGGGCGACAACGGCTCGGGAATGCACGTGCACCAGTCCATCTGGAAGGACGGCAAGAACCTGTTCGCGGGCAACGGTTATGCGGGTCTGAGTGAGTTCGCGCTGTTTTACATCGGCGGCATCATCAAGCATGCCCGCGCACTCAACGCTATCACCAACCCCGGCACCAACAGCTACAAGCGTCTCGTGCCCGGTTTTGAGGCCCCGGTGATGCTGGCCTATTCGGCACGCAATCGCTCGGCCTCCATCCGTGTGCCGTTCGTGCAGAGCGACAAGGCACGCCGCATCGAGGTGCGCTTCCCCGATCCGACGGCCAACCCGTATCTGGCCTTCTCCGCCATGATGATGGCCGGTCTGGACGGTGTGGAAAACAAGATCCACCCGGGCGAGGCCGCCAGCAAGAATCTGTACGACCTGCCCCCGGAAGAAGAAGCCAAGATCCCGACCGTGTGTTCCAGCCTCGACCAGGCGCTGGATTATCTGGACAAGGATCGTGCCTTCCTGACCAAGGGCGGTGTGTTCAGTGACGACTTCATCAGCGCCTACATCGATCTGAAGATGGAAGAGGTCACCCGCTTCCGCATGACCACGCATCCGGTCGAGTTCGACATGTATTACTCGCTGTAATTCGGTTGATTGGTGCAAAGGCGGCCTGCGGGCCGCTTTTTTTTTTGGAAATTCCGCCACGCCGTGTCGGCGTGCACTGCGACACGGCCGTTGGCAGACTTACACTGCCTTCTGATCCTCTGATTGCTGCGCCACCATGACCCTGCTCGCCCGTTTGATTGTTCGTTATTCCGCGCTCGCGGTTTTTGCGACCTTGGCGTTTGCCACTGCTGCGCATGCGCAGACCGACCCGCAGCGGGTCTACCGCTGCCCGGACAACTCCTACACCAACGACCTCTCCGAGGTGAAGGCCAAGAATTGCAAGCTGATCGACAACGCCAATGTGAGCATACTTTCCAGCCCCGGCATGACGCCGAAGGTCATCGGTTCCGGAAGCAAGGCGGGCGAAAAGAATGCGGCGGCCGGCAACCAGGCTGCACGGATCGCGCCTTCCACGCAGCAACAACGCGACGCAGAAGCCCGGCGCATCCTGGAGCAGGAACTGCAGCACCAGCAAGCCAGCCTGGATCAGCAACTCAAGGCTTACAACAATGGTCACCCGGACTACCTGCCGAGTGAGCGCATTGTTGGCGGTGGGGTCAAGGGCGGGGAATACGCCCAGCGCGTCGCGTCGATGAAAGACGAGATCACCATGACCCAGGCGAATATCGCCGCGCTTCAACGCGAGTTGCAAAAGTATCCGCAATGAGCGGCAAGGCCGCAGGACGGGCGGGGTTGGGGAAAGGCGAGGCGATCGTGCCCTTGAGCGCAAGTGATTATCCCGGGCTGGAGTGGCTGCCCTCCATGGCAGCGTTGGTCAATGACCAAGGGTCGATTTGTTACGCCAACCCCGCACTGGAAAATGGATTGGGGATTTCTCGCCGTCTGTTGAAAGAACAGAATCTGGGGCACTGGATCGATAGCTCTGAGTTGTGGCTGGAGTCTCTTGCGCAGGTTCGCAGCAATGAGTTCAGTAGCAAGCGGTTCGACTGCATGATGCGGCTGCGCGATTTGCGCGACCCGGTGCAGGTGCAAGTCATCGTGGCGCGCACCGATCACCCCAAGGGGCTTTTACTCGCCGAGGTCGTGGAGATCAGCCAGCATGCGCGGCTCGAGCGAGAAGAACAGTGGCGGAATCAGGCGCAGGCGAACAAGGAACTGATCCGCAACCTGGCGCATGAGATCAAGAACCCACTGGGCGGCATTCGGGGTGCGGCGCAATTGCTGCACGCCGAACTGCCTTCCGCCGAACTGCAGGAATACACCCAGGTCATCATTGCCGAAGCAGACCGCTTGCAAACCCTGGTTGATCGACTGCTGGCACCGCATCGCAAGCCGCACCTGGTGGGCGACGTCAACATTCATGAGGTGTGCGAGCATGTTCGCACCCTATTGCAGGCAGAGTTTCCGCAGGGCCTGACGATCGAGCAAGACTATGACGCCAGTCTGCCCGAGTTTCGCGGCGACAAGGAACAACTCATCCAGGCTGTGCTCAATATCGCGCACAACGCGGCACAGGCCCTGCAGCCGCGCATCGCCCAGGGGGATGCGCACATTGTGTTCCGCACGCGTGTGGCGCGGCAAATGACGGTGGCCCGCCAACGCTACAAGCTGGCACTGGTCTTGCATATCGTGGACAACGGCCCCGGGGTGGCAGCGGAACTGAAAGATCGCATGTTTTTACCGCTGATCTCGGGTAGAGAAGGAGGAAGCGGACTGGGGCTCACCCTGGCCCAGACCTTTGTCCAGCAACATCAGGGAACCATCGAATGCGACAGCCAGCCCGGCCATACCGATTTCCGCATCACCATTCCGCTGCCTTGAGCAGGGTGGCGCCGCCTGAAGGATGTGGGCGATGAAGCCGATCTGGGTGGTGGATGATGATGCCTCGATCCGCTTTGTGCTCGAAAAGGCCTTGCAGAAGGCGGGAATGGAAGTGCGCAGTTTTTCCAACCCCCGCGATGTCCTGGTGGCACTTGAAGATGCCTGTCCGCAGGTGCTGATCAGCGACATCCGCATGCCCGGCGGTAACGGCATCGACTTGTTGCAGCAGATACGCCAATCGCATCCCGGACTGCCGGTCATCATCATGACTGCCTATTCCGATCTCGACAGTGCCGTGGCTTCGTTGCAAGGCGGCGCGTTCGATTACCTGAGCAAGCCGTTCGACGTGGATAAAGCCGTCGACCTGATTCAACGCGCGGTCGATGAAAGCCTGCGCGAAGAACAGGCCGACGAGGCGCAGCAGGACACGCCAGAACTCCTCGGTCAGGCCCCGGCCATGCAGGATGTGTTCCGCGCCATCGGTCGTCTGGCGCACTCACAGGTGACAGTGCTCATCACCGGCGAATCCGGCTCTGGCAAGGAACTGGTGGCCCGAGCCTTGCACAAGCACAGCCCGCGGTCGGGCGGTCCATTTGTCGCCATTAATACAGCCGCAATCCCGAAGGACTTGCTGGAAAGCGAATTATTCGGCCATGAACGCGGCGCGTTCACCGGTGCCCAAACCATGCGGCGCGGGCGATTCGAGCAGGCTGAAGGTGGCACGCTGTTCCTCGACGAAATCGGCGACATGCCGCTGGAACTGCAAACCCGCCTGCTACGCGTATTGTCCGATGGCCACTATTACCGTGTCGGCGGCCACAGCGCCATCAAATCACACGTACGGGTAATAGCGGCGACCCACCAGAATCTGGAGCAGCGCGTTGCGCAGGGCCAGTTCCGCGAAGACCTGTTCCACCGCCTCAACGTCATTCGCCTTCGCCTGCCGCCGCTGCGCGAACGCAGCGAAGACATCGCACCGCTCACCCGGCATTTTCTGCAGCGCAGCGCACTGGAACTCGGTGTGGAGCCAAAACGCATTTCTGCCGATGCATTGCGCGTGCTGCAGCAATTTCCCTTCCCCGGCAATGTGCGCCAGCTTGAAAATACCTGCCAATGGCTCACCGTCATGGCCCCGGCGCAGATCATTCAGGCCAAGGATTTGCCGGAAGACGTGCGCCCAGGCGCAACGCCCCACAGTGAGAGTCAGCCCACTGCTGCCCTGCTGTTGCCGGAGGCCACGGATCGTGCGGCAGCTGTCCCGTTGCCTTCCGCCCCGGCTCCCCTGGTACCAACGAACGACCACTGGGAAACCCGCGTGGAACAGGTGGCTCTTGCGCTGATGCGCGATGGCGAGCCCGACGTCATGCACCTTCTCACTCAGCGTTTCGAGCGCGCCGTGATCGCCGCGGCGCTGGCGCAAACCCATGGCCGTCGCATCGAGGCGGCACAAAAACTGGGCATCGGGCGCAACACCATCACCCGCAAAATTCAAGAGCTGGGGATGGAAGACTGATCAGAACGCGAACTCGGCGATCACCGGTGCGTGGTCGCTTGGGCGCTCGTTCTTGCGCGGCAGCTTGTCAATGCTGCAGGACTGCAGTGCAGGACGCAGCGGGGCACTCACCAGAATGTGATCGATGCGCAGGCCCTGATTCTTGCGGAACGCCAGATTGCGGTAGTCCCACCAGCTCCAGCTCTTCGGCGGCTGCTCGAAGGCACGGAAGGCATCGACCAGACCCAGGCCGAGCAGTTGCTGAAAATGCCCGCGTTCCTCCGGCGTGCAGTGAATCTGTCCCGCCCAGGCCACAGGGTCAAACACATCCCGATCTTCCGGCGCAATATTGAAGTCGCCAAGCAAGACCAGCTTGGGCGTGCGCTGCAATTCCGCGGCAACCCAGGCCTCAAGCGCGTCGAGCCAGCGCATCTTGTAGGCAAATTTCTCGCTTTCCGGGGCCTGGCCGTTTGGAAAATAGGTGTCGATCACGCGCACATCCCCCACAGTGGCGGCAATCCCCCGCGCCTGCGCGTCGTCGAAGCCGGGAATATTGCGTTGCACCGACTCCAGCGGAAGCCGGCTCAGCAACGCCACGCCGTTATAGGTGCGCTGGCCAAGGAACACGCTCTGATACCCGGCAGCCTGCAATTCGTCTTTCGGAAACTTGTCGTCGGTCAGCTTGGTTTCCTGCAAAGCCAGCACGTCGGGCTGATGGGCCTGCAGCCAGTCGATGACCTGCGGCAGGCGCACGGTCAGGGAGTTCACGTTCCAGGTCGCAATTTTCATATATGACGGAAAAATTCGTAGTTTTGACGGCTAGCTACGCACACAGCTACGCAAAGCGGACCCGGTAAGCACTAGATCGTCGTGAGCCAAGCGTGCATCGCGCCTACAGTGCCTGGCAGGTGTTCAATTCCGATATTGACCAAGCTCTCAAGCACGGCCTCTCGGCCGGGGTCTAACGTACGACTTACCAAATTTGTTGAACTTAAACAAATCGGTGTCTCAGTTGCGGAATGAGTACCCCCAGAAATACCCCCAGTCATGACAGGCTCGGGAGGATACTAACGAACGGCTATAGCTAGTCTGCCTGATGGCTCTGCCGCATGCAAGAACCATTGAGTTGACCTAGGCCCGCGACAGTTCCGACGCTTATTTCCGAGTTTGCCATTCGTCGCGCCGACCAAAGTGGGCTGATCGCGATTGAAATCGGTGCCAACCTGAGGTTGCTCGCTTCGCCACGACCTGAGTCTCTTAGCTGCCCATGGAGGAAGCAAAATGCGACTGAGTTGTGCTCTGGCATCGTTTGAAGACGGTTCATCTGGAAAGAGCTGCAGTGCATGACCCGACAGCAACGCCAGATATTCTTCCCACACGACCAGTCGGAAGTCTGGGTGGGCTGGTTTCGCGAGAAATGCCTGTGCAAAACTGTGCTCCCAAGTCGTACCACCGCGTCACCGATGATCCTCACAAGCTTGATGGCCTTATCACGGATCATCGATGCGCGGGTGGAGGTCGATGCAGTTGAAAGC
>JBAUTC010000334.1:0-2769 GCA_049582025.1 Thiomonas sp. | reverse complement strand
GCTGGTGGCAGAGCTGAACGGCGCGGTCATCGGCCATATAGCGTTCTCTCCCGTGACGATTTCGGACGGCACCCCGGACTGGTATGGGCTCGGGCCGGTGTCTGTGATGCCCAGCCACCAGCGGCATGGCATCGGAAAAGCGCTGATCGAGCAGGGGCTGTCAAGGCTGAAAGCGAAGCATGCCAGAGGCTGCTGCCTGGTCGGGCATCCGGGCTACTACAGGCAATTCGGGTTTCAGAACCCTTCGGACCTCGTGGTCGAGGGCGTTCCGCCGGAGGTCTTCTTCGCGCTGTCGTTCGATGGACGCTATCCACAAGGCACCGTGACCTTTCACGAAGGATTCAAAGCCGATGGGCATGCCGCGCGCCAGACACTCGGCCCTCAAGCGCCCAGATGAGACAAGAACCATGAAAGTCATACGCAGCAGGGACTTCAGCCCAGCAACGGCCTGGCAGGCAATGGACATCGCCTGCATGAACGGCACGACCACGCGCCTGCATTGGACCGACAAGCCCTATCAGTGGCACGTCAACGATGGCGAAGAAGTCTTTGCCGTTCTCACCGGTGCGGTGGACATGCACTACCGTGACGCTGGGCAGGAGAAGATTGCCCGCCTGGAGACGGGTGATATCTTTTATGCGGGTGTCGGGTGCGAGCATGTTGCGCACCCGATAGGCGAAGCCCGGATCCTCGTGGTCGAGAAGCAGGGCAGCGTTTGACCCTTTTGGCAGGTCGCGGGCGGGCGTTTGTCACGCGGCCCGGATTCGACTGCTCCACGGGAAGCGCCGTGGCTAGACTTCTTTGCTGAGCAGCGGCTCCGCGATGCGCCTGAGCGTGGCCAACACCAGGTCCACCGGCATCCCCGTCTGTGCATGGACGATGGCCCCGTCAATTGCCACGGCGAGGGCTCCGGCCCTGGACGGCCGCTGACTGTCTGCCGGAAGAAGTGTTTCCAGGACGGATGTCATTTCAGCCTTGTGCTGTCTGACGACGGCGAGCACCTCGGGGTCTGCCCCTCCAAGCTCGGCTGCGGTATTGATGAAGGCGCATCCTCGGTAGTCAGAGCTGCTCCACCAAGCGCCGAAGGTCGAGAGGAGGGCGTCAAGCGGCGCAAGCCCGGACGTGGTGTGTTTCTCGAGACTCGACTTGAGCCACTTCATCCAGTTCTCATGGCGATATGCAAGGTAGGCCATGATGAGGGCGTTCTTGCTCGGATAGTGCCGATAGAACGTGACCTTGGTCACTCGCGCATGGGCAATGACACGGTCGATTCCCGTCGCGCGGATGCCGTCCCGGTAGAACAGGTCGTGGGCGGTGACGAGGATGCGCTCTCGTGGGGAGGGCTCGGCAGCTGAAGGGGTTTGGTCTTTCACAGGGGTATTGTAGACAAGTCTGTCTACACCACATACACTTGTCGCGTAGACAGATCTGTCTACATAGCACTGCCACCTCACGGAGCCTTCATGGAGACACGCCCGCCAATTCCTCCCTTTACTCACGAAACTGCCGTCCAAAAGATTCGCCTGGCCGAGGACGCGTGGAATTCACGTGACCCCGCACGGATCGTCCTGGCCTACAGCCCGGATACGCAGTGGCGGAACCGTGCGGAATTTCCCGTCGGCCGCGAGCAGGCGCAGGCATTCCTGGAGCGCAAGTGGGCGCGCGAGCACGACTACCGGCTCATCAAGGAGCTCTGGGCCTTCGAGGGCAACCGGATTGCCGTGCGTTTTGCATACGAATGGCACGACGATACCGGACAGTGGTATCGCAGCTATGGCAACGAGAACTGGCAGTTCAATGCACACGGCTTGATGTCACACCGTCACGCGAGCATCAACGATCTGCCAATCGAGGAATCGGCGCGTCGGTTCTTGTGGCCCTTGGGGCGCCGTCCCGACGCGCACCCCGGACTATCCGACCTCGGCCTTTGAGTCCAGGAGGTTGTAGACCCAGGTGTCGAATACCGCGCCTTCAACGGTCACCGCATTGGGCTGCGCGCGCAGCGCACGCGCGCTGAAATCCGGTAGCTTGACCCCCTCTCGGCAGCACTTGCCATCTTGAGCAGCAACCGGGACTCACTGCGGGCCGCGTGCGGGGTACGGAGAGAATGGCTCGCTTCAAGAATGGCTCGCATCGCAGTGTTCACGGGGTGCGCGAGGTACACGAAGCACTTGGCTCCAGCGCCGCCAACGACCGTAGAAAGGGCCGAACCACTGCCTCGAAGCGCTCAGGTTGGTCATACTGGAGTCCATGACCGGCGTCTTGTATCTGTTGTATGCAAACTCGTGGGTTGAGTTCTTGAAGGTCCCGAGCCATTTCAAGGGAGACGATACCGGTATCCGCAATCACCAGAAGGATTGGGATGTCCACCATTGTGACCAACTGGCGATAGTCGGGATTCGGTGGCGTGAGAACGTCAAGTGCGCCGATTCGTGTTTTCATCCTCGCCTCGGCTACAAGTCTGACTATTTCGGCTCGCCGAAGTGGGTGCCGGTTTCGTCCCTCAGCCAGTGCCTCGTCCATGTGGAGACTGAGATAGCGGCGGTGCTGTTCGACTACATCGCTCTCGTACACCTCCCGCTGGCGCTGGACGCTCAGGAACGTGGGGTCCGCGAGTACGAGACCGCGGATTGCTGTGCCAACTTGACTCGCCACAACTGCCGCTGTCATCCCTCCCATCGAATGGCCGAGGAGTACGGGAGGGGCTAGGTCAAGCCCTTCCATAAGTCCCACGACGTCGCCGGCATAGTCCTCGTAGCGATATCCATG
>JBAUTC010000333.1:0-3264 GCA_049582025.1 Thiomonas sp. | reverse complement strand
CGCGGCGCTAAAAAGTTGCGCATCCGCTTGTCATGCTGGATGCGACACCGGACGGCTACGTGGTGGCCTGGCGTAGAGATCAATCGAGCAATCGAGGCCATCAATCACTGACGCGCGAGGACGCAACCAAAAATTGGAGATCGGTTTATGGGACAGACAGCTTGGACTCCGCCAAACTTCGCTCTGCGCGCTCCATCTGTCCCATAAACCGATCTCCATCTGTCCCATAAACCGAGACCTCGAAGAGAGAAAAAAGCCTCAATTTGTCCCATAAATGGGGCGCTATAGGGTGGGCAATCACGAAAAACTCCTCCGGAAAGCCACATCCGAATTCCGGTCAACGGCAAGACGATGTTGGCGCCGACGCCGATTTGAACCATGCGCCGCGTTTGCCGTGCGCCGGTTGGAACGCGCTGAAATTCAAACCTGACGCCGCGCGCAGCTCGTTTGCCATGGCTCAGTCGGCGATCGGCATGTGGCTCAAATCGGCATCGGCGCCGACAAGCAAACGTCAAAAAACCCAGCGCTGGGAAGCTGGCTGGGCTTTGTTCAAACAAGGTGTGACCACGGCAGGTACCGGGGCATAGAGGACATTTATTGAACTAGGACGCCCATAGGTTTCTTAACTTATGGGTTCCAAATTCTCAGCTTATGCCTTCACCTACAAAAAAACTCAAATATCTAGATTCGCCGCGCGGAGCGCGTTGGTTTCGATGAAATCTCGGCGAGGCTCCACGTCGTCTCCCATGAGCATGGTGAACACGCGGTCGGCCTCGATCGCGTCGTCGATCTGTACCCGCAGCAGGCGGCGTACGGCGGGATCCATGGTGGTTTCCCAGAGTTGCTCGGGGTTCATTTCGCCCAGGCCTTTGTAACGCTGGCGGCCCACGGTGTTTTCAGCCTGGCGGATGAGCCAGTCCATCGCTTCGCGGAAATTGCTGACGGCAGCTTCCTTGGCGTTATCACCATTACCTCGGCGCACGATGGAACCAGCGGTAAGCAGGCCGTGGAAGGTCTGCGCCGCTTGGGTGAGCACGGCATAGTCAGCACCGTGCACGAAGTCGGCGTGCAAGACGGTGGATTTAAGGTTGCCATGGTGGCGGCGCACGATGCGCAGATAGGGCTTTTCTGTGCGCGGATCCACTTCAGCCAGCACTTGGGGCACTTCGCCGTGGTCGGTGTACTGCGCCAGATGCGCAGCCAATGCATCCGCACTGGCCTGTGCTGCATGATCGAGGTCGATCACGACGCCATCGACGATGGCACGTAGCGCCTGCTCGTCCATGAACGCGCTCAGGCGGGCAATTACGGCTTCTGTGAGGACATGCTGGCGGGCGAGTTGTTCGAGCGTCTCGCCTGCGAGAGGCGCGGGGGTTTCCGGACGGAGGATGGAGGCGTCTTTGAGGGCGACACGCAGCAGGTAGGCGTCGAGTTCGGATGCGTCCTTGAGGTACTGCTCGTCCTTGCCATGCTTGACCTTATAGAGCGGCGGCTGGGCGATGTAGATGTGGCCACGCTCGACGATCTCGGGCATCTGGCGGAAGAAGAAGGTGAGCAGCAGGGTGCGGATATGCGCGCCGTCGACGTCGGCATCGGTCATGATGATGATGCGGTGGTAACGCAGCTTGTCGATGTTGAAATCGTCCTTGCCGATGCTGGTGCCCATCGCGGTGATGAGGGTGAGAATTTCGTTGCTGGTGAGCAGCTTCTCGAACCGCGCTTTCTCGACGTTGAGGATCTTGCCGCGCAGCGGAAGAATGGCCTGGAACTTCCGGTCCCGGCCCTGCTTGGCCGAGCCACCGGCGGAGTCGCCCTCCACCAGATACAGTTCGCACAGTGCGGGATCTTTTTCCTGGCAGTCGGCCAGTTTTCCGGGCAAGCCCAAGCCGTCCATCACGCCTTTGCGCCGAGTCATTTCCCGCGCCTTGCGTGCGGCCTCGCGGGCGCGGGCAGCGTCGATGATCTTGCCGCAGATGATCTTGGCGTCATTCGGGGTTTCGAGCAGATAGTCCGAGAGTGCCTTGGCCACCAGGTCTTCCACCGGGCCGCGCACTTCGCTGGATACCAGTTTGTCCTTGGTCTGGCTGCTGAATTTGGGGTCCGGCACCTTGACCGACAGTACGCAGGTGAGGCCTTCACGCATGTCGTCACCGCTGATCTCGACCTTTGCCTTCTTGGCCAGTTCGTTGTCGTCGATGTACTTGTTCATCACCCGCGTCATGGCTGCCCGCAGGCCGGTGAGGTGGGTGCCGCCATCCCGTTGCGGGATGTTGTTGGTGAAGCATTGCACGGTCTCAGCATAGCCGTCGTTCCATTGCATGGCGACTTCCACACTGATGGTGCTGCCTACTTCCGATGCCTTTTCCGCCTGGGCGTAAAAGATGTTGGGATGGAGCACGCTCTTGCCGCGATTGATGTATTCGACAAAACCTTTCACCCCGCCCAAAAAGGCGAAATTCTCTTCCTTGCCCTGACGCTCATCAATCAGGCGGATCTTGACCCCGTGATTGAGGAAAGACAGTTCGCGCAAGCGCTTGGCTAGAACCTCGTAGTGAAAATCGACCGTGGTGAAAATCTCGGTATCGGGCAGAAAGTGAACTTCGGTGCCGCGCTTGTCGGTCTTGCCAGTGATGGGCGCCACGGAAACCAGCACGCCGTTGATCTCCTGCGTCTCCCGATTCTGCAAGGCTCCACGCACAAATTCGAGGGTATGCACCTCGCCGTCGCGCCGCACCACGAGGCGCAACCATTGCGACAGTGCATTCACGCAACTGACCCCCACGCCGTGCAGACCACCAGAGACTTTGTAGCTGTTCTGGTTGAACTTGCCCCCGGCATGCAATTCGGTCAAGGCAATTTCTGCCGCGCTGCGCTTGGGTTCGTGCTTGTCGTCCATCTTCACCCCGGTCGGGATGCCGCGGCCGTTGTCGGTCACGCTGATGGAGTTGTCGGAGTGGATGGTGACAACGATGTCATCGCAAAATCCCGCCAGCGCTTCGTCGATGGCGTTGTCCACGACTTCAAACACCAAGTGATGCAGGCCGGTGCCGTCGGAGGTGTCACCGATGTACATGCCTGGACGTTTGCGCACCGCTTCGAGTCCCTCCAGAATTTGAATGGAATTTTCGCTGTAGCTATCGTTCTTCGGTTCGTTCATCAGACACTTTCAAAACTCATTCCATGAAAATTCATGGAGATAAAAACAATTCGGAAAATTTAAATGCACGTACGGCTCAAATCCGCATGGGCATGACCACGTACTTG
>JBAUTC010000332.1:0-4180 GCA_049582025.1 Thiomonas sp. | reverse complement strand
GCGCCCGCTCCACCCGGGCGCTGCACGAGGCGCAGGTCATGCCGCCGACGTCCAGCCGCAGGGTCTGGCCGGTGGCCGTGCCGCCGCCAGTCGTCGGTGCTGATGGCGTTGCGGGCGGTTCCACGGGGCACACCGTCGTGTCGTTGCCGGGGGGGGTGAAGTCATTCATCGACATGCTCCTCTTTGCCCTGCAGCGCCGCAAGGATGGGGCACTGCGCCGTCGAGCCGTGGCCGGGACAGGCGTCCAGCAAGGTCTGCAGCCCCGCCTTCATGCGTTGCAGATCGTTCAGCTTGGCGTCGATGTCTGCCAGACGCAGCGCAGCGATGGCGCGCACCGCGCCCATGTCGTTTTCAGGTCGGGCGTGCAGCGCCAGCAACTCGCCAATCTGCGCCAGCGAAAACCCCAGCGACTGCGCCCGCCGAATGAAGTCCAGCCGCTCCAGCGCCTGCGGCGCGTACAGCCGGTAGCCGCTGGCGGTGCGCTGCTCCGGGGCCAGCAGGCCCAGCCGCTCGTAATACCGCAGCGTCTCGGCCCCCAGCTGCGCACGCTGGGCCAACTCGCCGATGGTGAGGCGAGGGGTGTCTGGAAGGAACCGGGCAAGCATGGTGCGAACGATGGGAGCAGTGCATATGGAGAAACTCTACACTTTACTAAAGACTTTAGTGTTGAAGGGGGTTTTGGCCGCTTCACCATGAACGCGGGCAGTTGCTGATTCGCCGCCGCCGCCGGTGCGGCAAGGTGCTTCCAGCGACTCCAGTGCAGGCCGTCAAGACCCTGCTGCTTCTTTTCTCCGCAACACCCACGCCACGAACTGCCGCCCATACTCCGGCTGCATCCATACGAGCCAGATGGAGACTGCGGCGTTGAACAGCGCCACGCTCAGCAGCAACATGGGCACGCCTACACCGAGGGAAAGGAGTGTGGCGCAATAGGCGGCGCAGACGATCATGAACAGGGCGTTGATGATGTTGTTGGCGGCGATGACCCGGGCGCGGTGTGTCTCGGGCACGCTGTGCTGCACGAAGGCGTAGAGCGGCACGCTGTAGAGCCCGGCGCTGGCGGAGATCAGCAGCAGATCGCCCATGATGCGCCAGTGCGCGCCCTGGCCCAGAAACAGGGCGAGGGTCTGCAACTGGCCGTTGTGCAGCAGGTGCCGCGTAGCGAAGAACAGGTCGACGCCGAACAGTGTCATGCCGATGGCGCCCAGCAGCACCAGGCCGATTTCCACCCGTCCGTGCGCCAGCCATTCGCAGGCCACCGACCCCAGGCCGATGCCCACGGCGAAGATCACCAGCAGCAACGATGCCACCGCTTCACTGCCATGCACCACCTCGCGGGTGAACACCGGAAACTGGGTGAGGAAGGCCACGCCGTAGAACCACATCCAAGACACCGCCATCAGCGCCACCAGCACGGTGCGGTCGGTGGCGGCGAGCTTGAGGCTGTGCGCGGTTTCGGTGAACGGGTTCCAGTTGATGCGTTGGCCGTGCGCCAGCGGCGGGGTGTGGGGCACGAAGCGCGCCATGATCCAGCCGGCCAGCGCCACGATCAGGCAGGCGATGCCGGAAAACACCGGGCCTTGCGGGTAGGTCATCAGCACGCCGCCTGCCAGGCTGCCCAGCAGGATGGCGACAAAGCCGCCCATCTCGGTCATGCCGTTGCCGCCGGTCAGTTCGGCAGGGTGCAGGTGGCGCGGCAGGTAGGCGAACTTCACCGGTCCGAACAAGGTGGAATGCAGCCCCATGCCGAACACGCAAACAAGCAGCAGCGGCACATTCACGGTCATGAAGCCCCACAGCGCGGCGAGCATCACCAGAACCTCGAAGGTCTTGATGCGCCGCATGATGATGCCCATGTCCATCTTGTCCGCCAGCTGCCCGGCGGTGGCCGAGAGCAGCACGAAGGGCAGCACATACAGCGCGGCGATGAGATTGACCATCAAGCCGGCGGGCAAGCCCGTCTGCGCTGCGGCACGGTACGTCACCAGCATGGTGAACGCGAACTTCAGCAGGTTGTCATTGCCCGCATTGGTGAACTGGGTCCAGAAAAATGGCGCGAAACGGCGCTGGCCCAGCAACTTGAACTGATTGACAGACGGTGGTGGGTCTTGCGGGGAGCGGGGCGGAGGCGACGACGACATGCGCTGGGCGGAAAACGAACCGCGAAATGTTCGCACAGTCGCGAGTCCCTACTCCATCACCGCCCTTCGCCGAGCCCACACCAGGAAGCGCTGGCCGTACAGCGGCTGCCGCCAGATCAGCCAGCCCGCGGCCAGGGCGTTGAGCAGCGCCACGCTGAGCAGCAGTGCGGGCACGCTCACCCCGGCGACCAGCAGCGCGGCGCAATAGCCCGAGCACACCACCATGTAAATGGCGTTGATGATGTTGTTCGCCGCAATCACGCGCGCGCGGTGGGTGACCGGGGTGTGGTGCTGAATGAGCGCATACAACGGCACGCTGTAAATCCCGGCGCTGGCCGAGAGCAGAAACAGGTCGAGCATCACCCGCCAATGCGCGCTTTGCTGCATGAAGGCCGCCACGCCCTGCAGCGCGGCAGCGTGTGGCAGGCCCTGCACCGAAAAATACAGATCGACGCCGAACACCGTCATGCCGATGGCGCCCAGCGGCACCAGCCCGATTTCCACCCGTCCGCGCGCCAGCCATTCGCAGGCCAACGAACCCAGCGCGATGCCGATGGAAAACACTGCCAGAAGCAGCGAGGCCACGGCCTCGTTGCCGCCGAGCACGTCCCTGGCGAACACCGGAAACTGGGTGAGGAAGGCGACGCCGTAAAACCACATCCACGAAATGGCGAGCAGCGCCTGCAGCACCGTGCGGTCGGCTGCGGCCAGCCTGATGTTGCGGGCGGTTTCGGTGAACGGATTCCAGTTGATGGGCAGAGCCGGGTCCACAGCCACGGTGCGCGGGATGAACCGTGCCGCCGCCCATCCCAGCAGCGCCACCGCCACACAGGCCAGTCCGGCCAGCAGCGGTCCGCGTGCAAAGGTCATCAGCAGGCCGCCGGCCAGATTGCCCAGAAGGATGGCAACGAAGGTGCCCATCTCGGTCATGCCGTTGCCGCCGGTGAGTTCCGCCTTGTTGAGGTGCTGCGGCAGATACGCATACTTGGCCGGGCCGAACAGGGTGGAATGCAGACCCATGCCAAACGTGCAGACCAGCAGCGCGGGCAGGTTCGCGGTGACGAAACCCCATAGCGCCAGTGCCATGATGGCGATCTCCAGCGCCTTGACCCGCCGCATCAGCACGGCCTTGTCGAACTTGTCCGCCAGTTGCCCGCTGGTGGCCGAGAACAGCACGAAGGGCAGGATGTAAAGCCCGGCGATCAGATTGACCATCAGCCCGGTGGACAGCGCAGACGCTGCTTCAGCGCGGTAGGCCACCATCACGGTAAAGGCGAACTTGAAAAGATTGTCATTACCTGCACCGCCAAACTGTGTCCAGAAGAATGGCGCGAAGCGGCGTTGGCGGAGCAGGGCGAACTGATTGGGGCGGGTGGTGTCTGTCATCGTGATCGCATGTTTGCAGGGCGGATGATGGCATAGCCGCGGACAGGCCGGATAATTCCGCCTCATGGATGCACAGACCTTACCCGCCCCAACCGGTGCCACGCCCGGCGTGGTCAACATCTCCTGCTACAAATTCGTCAGTCTTGACGACCTGCCCGGCTGGCAGGCGCGGCTGGCGGCACAGTGCGACGCATTGCAACTCAAAGGCACCATCCTGCTGGCGCCCGAGGGCATCAACCTGTTCCTCGCAGGGGCTCGGGCCGCGATCGACGCCATCGTGGCGACGCTGCGCGCCGATGCGCGGCTGGCCGATCTGCAGCCCAAGGAGTCGCTCTCGGCGGCCCAGCCCTTCAAGCGCCTGAAGGTGAAAATCAAGCGCGAAATCATCACCCTGAACCGCCCCCAGATCCGCCCCGAGGCCAGGCGCGCTGCGGCGGTTACGCCCGAGACGCTCAAGTGCTGGCTCGATGCCGGTTGCGATGATGAAGGCCACCCGGTAGTCCTGCTCGACACCCGCAACGCCTTTGAGCGCGACCTGGGTACGTTTGCCGACTGCGTGGATTTCGACATCCACAAGTTCAGCGACTTCGCCCCGGCGGTGGAAGCACGTGCCGCGGACTTCGCGGGGCGGACTGTGGTGACGTTCTGCACCG
>JBAUTC010000331.1:0-3154 GCA_049582025.1 Thiomonas sp. | reverse complement strand
GGCGGACAGAATGCCGATGATGGCGACCACGATCATCAGTTCGATGAGTGTGAAACCGCGTTGGGCCTGGGTGCGCATGCGCATGGATCTTCCTTGAGTTCAGCCGGTGTGGCGGCGTGCAAATAGCGGGTTATTGTGTAAACAAGTGTGATTCTCGCTTTGCAATCGCCAGGCCAGGGGTGAGCGCTGAAGTAATTCGCTGTATTTGTGAACTGTTTCACGCTGGCGAGCGCGCGCAGGCGGACGGTGTGACAGTTTGTGCGGGAGCACTCCATTTTTTGTCAGTGGGTTTGGTTTCATTGACAATTTTTTGCATGGTGCGTCCCCGGATACCGGGGCTTTGTTGGCTGGGGCACAATCAGCCGTGTCGGCGCACTTGATATGTTTAGGAAGACTGCCATGCAATTGATCGACTCCATCGTGACCGAAGCCGCCGCGCTCAAGACCCTGCGGCGCGATTTGCACGCGCACCCGGAGCTGTGCTTCGCGGAGCAACGCACGTCTGACCTGGTAGCCGCGCAGCTGACGGCTTGGGGCGTGGAGGTGCTTCGTGGCCTTGGCAAGACCGGGGTGGTGGGGGTGATTGCCGGGCGGGATGGCGGCAAGAACGGGCGCATGATTGGCCTGCGCGCCGACATCGACGCTCTGCCGGTGACCGAGTTCAACACCTTCGCCCACGCCAGTCAGTACCCCGGCAAGATGCACGCGTGCGGTCACGACGGCCACACCGCCATGCTGCTGGCAGCGGCGCAGCATCTGGCCAAATCGCGCGATTTCGACGGCACGGTGGTGTGTATCTTCCAGCCGGCCGAGGAAGGCGGGGGCGGCGCGCGGGAGATGATCGCCGACGGCCTGTTCGACCAATTTCCGGTTGAGGCGGTGTTTGGCATGCACAACTGGCCAGGGCTGCCTGCCGGGCACTTCGCGGTGAAGGCAGGGCCGGTGATGGCGTCGAGCAATGAATTTCACATCACCCTCACGGGCAAGGGCGCCCATGCGGCCATGCCCAATCTGGGCATCGACCCGGTGCTCGCGGCTTGCCAGATGGTGCAGGCGTTTCAGACCTTCGTTAGCCGCAACCGTGCGCCGCTGGACCCGGCGGTGATTTCCGTGACCATGATCCACACCGGGGAGGCGACCAATGTCATTCCCGAGACCGCCGAGATGCAGGGCACGGTGCGTACCTTCACCACAGAGACGCTTGATCTGATTGAAGCCCGCATGCGCGATATTGCCACCCACACTGCGGCGGCGTTTGGCGTGGCGTGCGACTTTGCCTTCAAGCGCAACTATCCGCCGACCATCAACCATGCCGCTGAGGCCGAGTTTGCGCGCGGGGTGATGACGGAGATGGTCGGCGCCGATGCGGTGCACGAGTTCGTGCCATCGATGGGGGCGGAGGACTTTTCCTTCATGCTGATGGAAAAGCCGGGCGCCTACCTCATCATTGGCAACGGCGATGGCGACCACCGCGACCAGGGTCATGGCCTTGGGCCGTGCACCCTGCACAACCCGAATTACGACTTCAACGACGACCTGATCCCGCTGGGCGGAAGCTTCTGGGTGCGGCTGGCTCAGGAGTGGCTGGCTCGGGAGTGAGTGCTGGGGCAAAAAAAGACAACATCCCTCTTAGTCTGCCTCTCGTAAGGCGACAGTCAAATTTTGGCCGATTCGTTCACGGTGCGCAGGTCTTGATGATCTGCGCACCGAGTTTGCCCGACAGGCCCTCAAGTGTGGCGAGCTGGCTGGGTGAGAGTGCAGGCAGGCGAAGGACGGTGCGGTGCATGCCCGCATTGCGCTGAACGACCTTGGCGCCTTGCACACCATGCTTTTGCACAATTTGCAGTTGCTCCTGTGCCGAGGACTCATTCCCGAAAACGCCCAGAGAGATGCCGGGCTGGTAGCGCGGCCTGTCTGTCACCGGAGCGAAGACCTTGACCTTGCCCCCCTGCTTGATCTGATCAAGCGCTGTGCGCATGGCGTCCTCGCTGGGGAAGGGACCAAGCAGAACCATCCACTGCTCCGGCACGGCGATTTTGAGTGCATTGGCTTTGAGCCCGGCATTGGCGAGGGCGGTCTGGGCCTTTGTGAGCACATCGGTTTCCATTGCGCCGTAGGGGCCGATCTGGCGGCAGACGGTCGGGGCAGCGTTCGCCGTGCTCACGGCCTCGGCAGAAGCGGCGCTTTGCGGAGGCGCTGGCGTTGGAGACGAGGGACTCGTTGCTGGGGCCGAGGGCGCGCTAGCCGGGGTGGCAGGCTCTGCAGTCGGGCTGCTGGCGGGTGTGGCCGCCGTGGCAAGCAGGGGCGTGACCCGCACCTGCTCAGGGTGGATTTGTAGCGCCAGGCGCTGGGGCTCGCGCTGCGTCATCGGCTCCAGACCGGCACCCGCCATCCAGCCTTGCGACCAGGCGAAGAACACGAGGTTGAAAAGCAGCAGGGCGAGGAACAGGGCGCGCATGACGGAAAGTGGCGATCGGGTAGTGAAGCAGCGCTATTTTGCAGTGTCGGCTCGCGCGAGGCGCAGAGATACATCGGCGCTGAGCACGCGGCGCTCGCCCTGTGGGGTGCGCACGCGCAGCGCGCCGTCTGGCGCGATGCCGAGCGCCGTGCCGGAAAACAGGGTCTGCCCGCGATCCTGGATCGAGACGGTTTGCCCAGCCCAGGCGTGCAGTGCATCCCATTGCGTCAGCGTGGCATCGAGATGTTTGGCACTGGTCTGCAGACCGTTCAGCAGCGCCGGAAGCAGTGCGCCGAGCACCTGTGCGCGGTCGAGAAACAGCCCGGCCGCATCCAGTCCTGCGGCCTGCGGCTGGTCGGGCGGCGTGCGCAGATTGAGGCCGAAGCCGATGACGGCCCAACGCGCCTGCGCGGTGTCGGCGATTTCCACCAGAATGCCGCCAAGCTTGTGCCATCCGTCCGGGCTGGGCAGCAGCAGATCATTGGGCCATTTCAAACGCACGGTCGTTGCGCCGAGCGCATGCAGCGCCTGCGCCAGCCACACGCCGACGGCAAGGCTCAGGGGGCCAAGGTTGCGCTGCGCCGCGGCGGGGAGGTTTGGCGGCGGAAAGGGCCAGGCCAGTGAACAGAGCAGGCTGGTGTGTGCATCGTCAGCCCAGGCGCGGCCTTGCCGCCCCCGGCCGGCGGTCTGTCGGCC
>JBAUTC010000330.1:0-2836 GCA_049582025.1 Thiomonas sp. | reverse complement strand
GTGTATAGGTTGCGCGGACCTTCATACGGCTGCGGCACCCAGGCCGAGACGAAGTAGTGCTGGATCATCGCCACCCAGCCGCTATCAGCGCTCTTTGGGGCCTCGTCCGGTTTCAGGTCCTTGAACTGGAATTTCTCGAACTTGTTGGCGTTGTCGTAGTACGCCGGGCCGGTATAGGTGTGATAAAAGTGCGAGTCATCGCCTGCCGGCGTGTTGCCATCGCGCACGATCTGCATGTACATCTGCGGCGTCACCGGCACGGTGCCGGTATTCGTAATCGTGTTCTGTACATTCACTACATAGCTGTCTCGGGTGAAGGTGTAGGTCCGCTCCAGCTTGAGACCGCCGAGATCGGGCGAAACCAGCTTGACCTGCAGCGTCTTGGCGTCGCCCATGTCGCGCGGCCCGGGCAGCACAGTCATCTCGGTTTCGTGATTGGGGAACTTGCCTCCAATCAGCCCGGATTGGGCCATGTACTTGTCGTTGTCCGAATCATTGAACAGCACCACGTTCTTGCCCGGCTCGGTACGACTCTCATACTTGAGCAGCTTCACGTAGACCAGACTGCCGCCGTGCGACGAAATCTTCACATCCATCAAATCGGTGCGAATGGTCGTGAGTTGCGCAGCTACCGGTGCAGAAGCTGAGGCAACAGGCGCCGTCAAAGCAGCGGCAGCTACGGCCCCGGTAGCACCCGGCGGGGTTGCCGCGCTGGGTGCAGCCTGCGGCACATCGCTCCTCGGTGCGCTGGCGACTTGGGCCTGATGAGCCGGTGGCGTTCCGAACAAGTCCGCCTCGCCGTTGTAGCGCAGCCAGGAGTTGTACAGAAAAATCATCGACATGGTGAAAACCACCCAGAGAACCGAACGGCGGAGATCCATACGCAAATCCTGTTGTAGTGATGCAAAAGAGCCCGGAAACTTCAGGGCTTGGAAGAAAGGAGTGAAGACGGGGATTTCGGCGGCGCCGCGCTGGCTTCAGACGCGCCGGGCGAGGTCGATTCTTCAGGCAAAGACGCGCGATTGTGCATGGGCTGAGGTGACACAGCCTCCGCATCGCCCTGCGCTGCCGAAGACAAGCCCTCGACGTCACCCACTCTGTGACGCCACGGCGCCCAGGTAAATTGATCCGGCACGGGCTCATGTCCGCCCTGACACCAGGGTTGGCATCGCAGGATTCTGGCCGCGCCCAGATAAGCCCCAGCCGCTGCACCGTGCCGTTCCAGGGCCTCGATGGTGTAGACCGAACACGTGGGATCGAACCGGCACTGACCGCCTACCCAGGCACTGAACAGCAGACGATACAAGCGCACCAGACCGATCAGAAGATGCTTCATGCAACACCCCGCTCCGAAACAACAACGGTGCGTTCGATCCAGGCCCTGAGCAAAGCGTTCACCGCCTGCTGCACATATGCAAGCAAGGCCGGCGAACGGGCGCTGCGAAACTCCGCGGGAAGTTTGCGCGTCAGGCGCAACATCAACACGGGTGCTTGCAAGGAGGCGGCACTGGGCAGACGCAGCTCACGCAGCGCCTGACGCATCACCCGCTTGATGAGATTGCGTCGCACTGCGGGCTTGCAGAACTTTTTTGGAATGACGAGGCCGAGCCAACAGGCCTGCCGGTCAGGCACGGCCGACCTCCAGTCCGTGGGGGCCGCGCGGTAATACAGACGAAATTCGGCCTGCTGCGCGTAACGCGCGGCAAAGGTCGCGGCAAACGCGTCGGGTTGCCGCATCATCTCGATTCTCAAGGCACACTGTCGCCCGGTGAGCTGATCTGTCATGACCGTCTCGACAGCCGAAAGGGCGAAACCGGCAGACTGCAAGCGTGAAACCCGCAGGCCGCTCAACCGAAAACGGCTGACTGTCTCAGACGGCCAGACGCTTGCGGCCCTTGGCCCGACGGGCGCTGATCACGGCGCGACCACCCTTGGTCTTCATCCGCACCAGGAAACCGTGGGTGCGCTGACGGCGGGTCTTCGAAGGTTGATAAGTACGTTTCATGAAACTCACCTTGATTGAAAAAACTGCCTGAGCGAATTCGGCTCAGAAAAAATCCACTCGAAATCGTTTTTTTTAGAAAGACAGTCGTCAGACCATCCTTCGCCAGCCTCACGGTTCGCAGGGCGACAATTTCGAAAAAAAGCCCTCCATTGGACTCACGATCGGCAAGTTTGTCAAATTGGGCCCCTTGTCACGGCGGAACGCCTGGCCATGCTGGCGAAACATTTCAATTTGGCAACGTCTTGAGGCGGGTCGTCCTGCAGCCTCCGGCGTATAAAAAAGGACGCGTAGTCTGTGGATAACTTCCATTGCGGAGTTAAACTCAGCGCATTCCAAATGACTGTTTTTGACCACGTCTTGTGCATCGCAAGTGCGCTCACGATCACTAAAAGTCCACCCTGTTTTCCGAGAGAGAACGCGCCGCACGGCGTGCCCCGGAACCCGTATCGTCACCCTGTTTCCTGCATGACCCACGAACAATCCTGGCAGCAATGCTGCGCCCAGCTGGCAACAGTCATTCCCGATCAACAATTTGCCGCCTGGATCAAGCCGCTGGCCACACCCAACTGGAGCGAAGATGGCAATGTCGCCATTCTGAACGTCCCCAACCGCTTCAAGCTTGACTGGTTGCGGTCGCAGTACAGCACGCGTATCACCGAGTCGCTCAGCGCCATTGTCGGTCGTCCTGTCCAGGTGGAATTCATCGTACAGAAGGCACCGGCCCGGCCCACGATGCACCACAGCAGCGGCAAGGGGCTACAGCAAGCCAATGGCGTTTCGCAACAGCCACGCGCCGTGAATCGTGCGTACCAAAGTGAAGAACCCTCGGCG
>JBAUTC010000329.1:0-5988 GCA_049582025.1 Thiomonas sp. | reverse complement strand
TCGAAAAGGTCGGTGATCAGTGCGTGGAGGTCGGGCGTATTGGCCTGAGGCACGGGCCGGGCGACACGCAACAAACGCGGATCGCCCATGCGCAAAATGGTGTGGATGGTCATGGGAATGTACGCAGAAAATGGATCAGGGTATGCCGATCGCCCCGGCGGCATTGACTATGTGCAGCACATTGAGACTGACGAAAGTCCGGAACGCGAAAAGGTCATCGCGGCACGGCATCACACGATCACCGGCTCGGACTCCAGCCGCAGGCCGAACTTCCGCTCCACACTCTCTTGTACGGCATGGGCCAGATCGAGAATCTCGGCACCGCTGGCGCCCCCAAGGTTGACAAGGACGAGCGGCTGCATCGCGTGGACTCCTGCCCTGCCCAACACTTGCCCCTTCAAGCCGCAGGCGGCGATCATCCAGGCCGCAGCAAGTTTGTAGGTGCCGTCTTCCAGGGGATAGCTCACGATGTCGGGATGTTCTTCCAGGATCTCGTTGCGGATGGCGCGGTTGACGACCGGATTCTTGAAGAAGCTGCCAGCATTGCCAATTCTCGCCGGATCGGGAAGCTTGCTTTGGCGGATGGCGCAGACGGCGTCGAACACGTCTTTTGGACTTGGATCGGTGATGTGCTGACGTTGCAGCCAGCGCTCGACGTCGGCGTAGCCCGTAACCGGCGCCCAGGGCTTGGGCAGGCGCAGGCGGATGGCGGTGATGACCGACTTTCCGGACAGTTCGTGCTTGAACACGCTGTCGCGGTAGTCAAGGCGGCAGTGGGCAGCGGGCAAGGTGGCACTGCGCCCAGTGACGAAATCGACCACATCGACAGACTCCAGCCGGTCCGACAATTCCAGACCGTAGGCACCGATGTTCTGCACTGGCGCCGCACCTGCCGTGCCGGGGATCAATGCAAGATTCTCCAGGCCGGCAAAGCCCTGCTCCAGTGCCCACTCCACCACGCCGTGCCATGACTCACCCGCCCCGGCTTCGATCAGCGTCGAGCCGGCGTCGTCTTCAAGCACGCGGATGCCGCCGATCTCCATCTTGACCACCAGCGCATCGACGTCTTGAGTGAGCAGCAGATTGCTTCCACCACCGAGGATGAACTTCGGCGCGCGCCCCAGTTCGGGATGATCGACAACCAGCCGCACATCGCGCGCGCTGCGCACCCGCACCAGACGCCGGGCCGTGGCGTCGACGCCAAAGGTGTTGAGTGCGCGCAGCGGCACATCGGTTTCGATTTGCAGGCTCATAGAATCCATTGAAGCAAATCGCTGCATTATCCCTTTCAGGTTGCCTCCATGCCATCTTTCGATACCGTTCTTGAACCCGACCTCGTCGAGGTTCGCAATGCCTGCGACCAAGCCTCCAAGGAAATCGCCACGCGCTTCGATTTCAAAGGCAGTTCTGCGCAGGTGGAGCAGACCGACAAAACCCTGACGCTGACTGCTGACAGCGACTTCCAGCTCTGCCAGGTGCGCGATGTACTGATGGCCAAGGCCGCGAAACGCAAGATCGATCCGCGGTTTTTCGATCTGGGCAAGATCGAAAAAATCTCTGGAGACAAGGTCAAGCAGATCATCACCGTCAAGGCCGGCATCCCGCAGGAACTGGCGAAAAAAATCACCACGGCAATCAAGGGCTCCAAGCTCAAGCTGACATCGGCCATTCAAGGCGATATCGTGCGCATCACGGGCGCCAAGCGCGACGATCTGCAGGCTGCGATGGCCGTACTGCGCAAAGACATCGACGAAGCGCCCCTGTCGTTCAACAACTTCCGCGACTGAAGCCCCCATGCCCGCCCGGCTCGCACCACGCCGCCTCCATTTCGGCCGCATGGCTGCTGCGTTGGCAACTTGCGCCTTGTGCAGCCAGGTGTTCGCCACGAACAGCGTCGGCCTGGCCGGGCGGTTTGGCGAACAGGCGCTACTGGTGATCGACGGCGGCGCGCCGCGCACCGTGCACGTCGGCCAGACCGTCCAGGGGGTGAAAGTGCTCGCGCTCGCCGACAACAGCGCCACTGTCGAGTTGAATGGTCAAAAATTGACTTTGGGGCTCGGTGCCGCGCCGCTGAGCGTGGGCGCAACCGCAGCCCAGCGCACCGTGTTGTTCGCCCGCACCGATGGTCAGTTCGTCACGGAGGGGCGCATCAACGGCGATCTAGTGCGCATGGTGGTCGATACCGGCGCCAGCCGCATCACTCTGAGCAAGACGCAAGCGCAGCGTCTGGGGCTTTCGCTGCAGGGTGGGCAGCGGTCGGCGGTCCGCACCGCCAATGGCACGGTACCCGCCACCTTGATCGACCTGGACAAGGTGCGCGTCGGCCAAATCGAGTTGCGCAATGTTCCTGCCGTGGTACTCGATACCTCCCTGCCCTATGCCTTGCTCGGCATGAGCTTTCTGCAGCGAGTCAATATGCAGCGCGATGGTGGCCGCATGGTGCTCACGCCGCGGTACTGATCACCGTTATTTTTTTCGTCCGATCCGGCTTTCCTCGCCGCGCATCAACTTGCGGATATTGGCCCGGTGACGCCAGATCAACAATGCGCTGATGATGACTAGTGCGAGCAGCAAGGCCGGATCGGTTCCCCATGCCAGACCGCCTCCAAACCAGTAGTAGAACGGGGCAAACACCGCAGCCACCAGCGCGGCCAGCGAGGAATAGCGAAAGAACACCGCCACGATCAGCCAGGTCGCCAGTGTGGCCAGGCCCAGCCAGGGCTGAATGGCCAACAGCACGCCGGCCGCCGTAGCCACGCCCTTGCCGCCCTTGAAATGGAAAAATACTGGGTAGATGTGCCCGAGAAAGACGGCAACGGCCACCAGCGCCGCACCCGGCACGCCCAGCCCGAAACCTGAGCCGAACGTCATTGCCAGCCACACCGCAAGCCACCCTTTAAATGCGTCGAGAAACAGGGTGAGGATGGCTGCCACCTTGTTGCCGCTGCGCAGCACGTTGGTAGCACCCGGATTGCCCGAGCCATAGCTGCGCGGATCGGGCATGCCCATCGCGCGGCTCACCAGTACGGCAAAAGACAACGAGCCCAGCAAGTAGGCCATGCCGGCGGAGATCAGCGCCACGATCGTCAATGTAGTCATGCGGCGAGATTCTATTGAGTCAGCCCTGAAGCTCGTCGCTGCGCTCGGTCCCCCTCACGGGGCAAGACGCTCTTGAGGCGCCCCGGCGAGTTTCTTGAGAGGCAAGGCGCATTCCACCGCCTGGGCCTGCAACGCGGTGTCGAGAACGGTGGGCGACAACCCCAGCAAATAGCCACGTCTTCCGCCATTGATGAAAATACGTTCGAGCCCCAGAACCGAACGCTCCACATACACCGGCATTGCCTTGCGCAAACCAAACGGCGAGGTCCCCCCAACCTGATAACCGCTATGCCGTTGCGCCACGTCGGGCTTGCACGGTTCGACATGGCGCACGCCGATCGCGCGGGCGAGCTGCTTGGTCGAGACCTCGCAATCTCCGTGCATCAGCACCACCAGCGGCTGCGCTGCCTCGTTTTGCAGCACCAGCGTCTTGATGACGGCGTGCAGCGGCATGCCGAGAGACTCCGCCCCCCAAGCCGCGCCACCGTGATCGACGTAGTCGTACACATGCTCCGTATAGGCAATGCCCTGCGCGCGCAACCATTGGGTCGCCGGAGTCTGGCTGATGTGCGGTGATTTACTCATCCGGTGAAGTTTATGCGGTCTCCCTACAATGATCTCGTCATGTCCAGCCCGCTTCCGCACAACGCCGACTTGCACTGCCACTCCATTGTGTCGGATGGCACGCTTGCACCCGCGGAGCTGGCAGAACGCGCACACGCGAATGGCGTCGACCTGTGGGCGCTGACCGATCACGATGAACTCGGCGGTCTGGCCGAAGCCCAGCAGACAGCCGATTCCCTTGGCATGCGTTTTGTTCCAGGGGTGGAAATCTCGGTGTCTTTTGCAGCACAGACCGTGCACATCATCGCGCTGGACGTCGATCCCAACAATACGGACCTGCGCGAAGGCTTGCAGCAGATTCGCACCGGCCGTGACCAGCGTGCCAAGGACATGGCAGCCGGCCTCGAACGTCATCTGGGCCTGACGAACGTCTATGCGGGAGCGCTGCGCTATGCCGGCAACCCTGCCCTGCTCTCGCGTACCCACTTTGCGCGCCTATTGGTGGAGCAAGGCGTGTGCCGCCAGACGCACGAGGTGTTCGGCCACTTTCTCACGCCGGGCAAGCCGGGCTATGTCGACCATGAGTGGGCAAGGCTGGAAGACGCGCTTGGCTGGATTGCAGCGGCGGAAGGTGTTGCGGTGATTGCACATCCTGGCCGCTACCGATTCAGCGCCGCAGAAGAGCGGGGGCTGATGGAGCAATTCAAGGAATTGGGCGGGCAGGCCATCGAAGTTGTCACCGGCAGCCACTCCGCCTCGCAAGCGCGCAAGTACGGCAAGCTCGCAAGGGAATTCGGCTTCTATGCCTCGCGAGGGTCCGACTTCCATAGCCCGGGCGAAAGCGTCTGCGATCTCGGACGTCTCGCCCCCCTGCCTGCCGATCTCGCCCCAGTATGGAAACTGCTGCACTGAATAGAGCAATCATGGCGCAATACTTCAACCTTCATCCTGACAATCCCCAACTTCGGCTGATCAAACAAGCTGCATCGTTGCTGCATGGCGGAGGCGTTGCGGCGATTCCCACCGATTCGTCCTACGCCCTCGTCTGCCACCTCGACGACAAGGCGGCGGTGCAACGTCTGCGCCAAATCCGTCGGGTCGATGAACGGCATCACCTCACTCTGCTGTGCAGCGATCTCTCCGAACTGGGCAACTACGCCCGCGTGGACAATCGCCAGTACCGCCTGATTCGCGCCTGCACGCCGGGACCCTACACCTTCATCCTCGAAGCCACCAAGGAAGTGCCCCGCCGGGTATCGCATCCCTCACGCAAGACCATTGGTGTACGCGTCCCACAAAACGCCGTGGCCCATGCCCTGCTGATGGAAATGGCCCAGCCCCTGCTCGCGACCACCTTGATCCTCCCAGGCGAGGAGCACGCGCTCAACGACGCCCAAGACATTCGCGACCGGCTTGAGCAGCACATCGATCTGGTGCTCGACGCAGGCCCCTGCCCCAGCGAGCCCACCACCGTGGTCGACCTGTGCGGCACCGAGCCGGTTGTGGTGCGCATTGGCCGCGGCCCGATCGACGTACTGGGCCTTCCTGCACTGCAATAAGCGCAAACCCAGTCTTCACATCCTTGGAACAGTGCGGGACATGCCGCCTGCGTCCCGCCCTGTTGCATCGGCCTTTCTACAATCCCCGCATGGATCAACTCATACAGGCTGTTACCGTCTACGCCCTGCCGGTGCTGTTCGCCATCACCCTGCACGAAGCCGCTCATGGCTATGCTGCGCGTCATTTCGGTGACAACACGGCCTACATGATGGGCCGCGTCTCGCTGAACCCGGTGCGGCACATCGACCCGATCGGCACCATTCTCGTGCCGGTCATTCTGTATTTCGCCACCGCCGGCGCCTTCCTGTTTGGCTATGCCAAGCCCGTTCCAGTGAATTTCGGCCGACTGCGAAACCCCAAGCGCGACATGATCTGGGTCGCACTTGCAGGCCCTGCATCGAACTTTCTCCAGGCCTTCCTCTGGGGCTTGCTCCTGGTTGGGTTGCATGCCTTCGCCGTGAGCGAAATTTATTTCTACGATGTCGCCCGTGCCGGGATTCTGGTCAATCTGGTGATGTTCGTGTTCAACCTGTTTCCCCTGCCTCCGCTCGACGGCGGGCGCATTCTGGTCGGGCTGCTGCCGATACGCCAGGCCATCGCCGTCTCGCGCATCGAGCCCTATGGCTTTTTCATTGTGATGGCGCTGGTGCTTACTGGCATCGTGACCAACCTCTGGCTCAGTCCACTGATGGCGCTGTCCATGCAACTACTCCGGATACTGCTGAGTCCGTTCCAGATGCTGCTTTGAACCGCACTGCACAACAC
>JBAUTC010000328.1:0-1751 GCA_049582025.1 Thiomonas sp. | reverse complement strand
ACGATGACGTTTTCCTTCAGCCCGCGCAGCTCGTCGCGCTTGCCCATGATGGCGGCTTCGGTCAGCACGCGCGTGGTTTCCTGGAAGGACGCGGCGGAGATGAAGCTGTCTGTGGACAAGCTGGCCTTGGTAATACCGAGCAGCAGGTTGTTGAAGGTCGCAGGCAGTCTGTCGTCCTTGAGCAGTTGGTCGTTCTTCGCCAGTACTTGCGAGCGCTCGGCCTGTTCGCCAGCGATGTAGTCGGTATCGCCCGGGTCTTTGATTTCGACGCGGCGCAGCATCTGGCGAACGATCACTTCGATGTGCTTGTCGTTGATCTTCACGCCCTGCAGTCGATAAACGTCCTGCACTTCGTCGACGATGTAGCGGGCCAGCGCTTCCACGCCGAGCAGACGCAGGATGTCCTGCGGCTCTGCAGGACCGTCAACGATCAGCTCGCCCTTGTTGACCACCTGGCCTTCGTGCACCAGCACGTTCTTTTCCTTGGGGATGAGGAACTCGCTGGAGTTGCCGTCGAGGTCGGTAATGACCAGACGCACCTTGCCCTTGGTTTCCTTGCCGAAGGAGACGGTGCCGGTGGTTTCCGCCAGCATGCCGGCATCTTTGGGCGAGCGGGCCTCGAACAACTCGGCCACGCGTGGCAGACCACCGGTGATGTCGCGTGTCTTCTGGCCTTCCATCGGGATGCGGGCCAGCACCTCGCCGGGGCCGACGTCCTGTCCGTCGCGGACCTGAATCAGCGCGCCTACGGTGAAACCGATGGTCACGGCGTGATCGGTGCCGGGGATCTTGACTTCATGCCCCTGCTCGTTGAGCAGTTTGACCTGCGGACGCACCACCTTGGCGGAACCACGACGTTTCGGGTCGATCACCACCAGTGTGGACAGGCCGGTGACCTCGTCCACCTGCTTGGCCACGGTCACGCCTTCCTCGACGTTCTCGAACTTGATCTGACCGGCGTACTCGGTGATGATGGGGCGCGTCAGCGGATCCCAGTTGGCAACGAGCGTACCCGCCTTGATGGCCATGCCATCCTTCACGAACAGCGTGGCGCCGTAGGGCACCTTGTGACGCTCGCGCTCACGTCCGTGGTCGTCGGTGATCAGCACCTCGCCGGAGCGGGTGATGACCACCTGTTCGCCCTTGGTGTTGGTGACGTAGCGCATGGTGGCGGTGAAACGCACGGTGCCCGCGCTCTTGGCTTCCACGCTGGACACGACCGCGGCCCGCGAGGCCGCGCCACCGATGTGGAAGGTCCGCATGGTCAGCTGGGTGCCGGGCTCGCCGATGGACTGGGCGGCAATCACGCCAACCGCTTCGCCATTGGTCACCAGTGTGCCGCGGCCGAGGTCGCGGCCATAGCATTTGGCGCAGATGCCGTAGCGGGTTTCGCAGGTCAGCGCGGTGCGGACCTTGATTTCGTCGATGCCGGCGGCCTCGACCAGATCGAGCATGTCCTCATCGAGCATTTCGCCCGCGGGAACGATGACGTCCTGCGTCTCGGGGCTGACGACGTCGACAGCGGCCACTCGGCCCAGCACGCGATCGCGCAGGCTTTCGATGACTTCACCGCCCTCCACCAGGGCGCGCATATTGGTCCCGTTGGCGGTGCCACAGTCGTGCTCGGTGACGACCAGATCCTGCGTCACGTCCACCAAACGGCGGGTGAGGTAGCCGGAGTTCGCGGTCTTCAACGCGGTATCGGCCAAGCCCTTACGCGCGCCGTGCGTGGAGATGAAGTACTGCAGCAC
>JBAUTC010000327.1:0-17308 GCA_049582025.1 Thiomonas sp. | reverse complement strand
GCATCTGCCTCGCGCGACAGCAGCTCCAGAAGGCGGGCCGCACCGTACTGTGCGTCGTCGAAACCGTACCAGCGGTCCTTGAAAAAGATGTGGCCACTCATCTCGCCGGCCAACGGAGCGTCGATCTCCTTCATCTTGGCCTTGACCAACGAGTGGCCGGTGCGGCCCATCACCGGCTCGCCGCCATGCCGGCGCACCCAGACTGGCAACTGCGCGGTGCATTTCACGTCATACAGAATGGGCGCGCCTGGATGGCGCTCCAGCACCTCGCGGGCGTAGAGCATGAGCTGGCGATCGGGCCAGATGATCTGGCCGCTCGGCGTCACAACGCCGAGGCGGTCGCCGTCGCCGTCGAAGGCCAGGCCGAGTTCGGCGCCGGTCTCGCGCACGGTACGGATCAGGTCTTCAAGGTTATGCGGATCGGCCGGATCCGGGTGGTGGTTGGGGAAGGTGCCGTCCACCTCGCAGAACAACTCGACCACGTCGCAACCCAGACTGCGCAGCAACTTCGGTGCAAACGCCCCGGAGACACCATTGCCGCAATCGATCACCACCTTCATCGGCCGGGCCAGCCTGATGTCGCCGACGATACGGCCCAGATAGTCTTCAACGATGGAGGTCTGCCGCTCGCTGCCCTGCCCCTGCGCGTACTGTTCGCTGCGCGTCAGCGCAAGCAGTTCCTGGATCTGTTCGCCGAACAGCGCATTGCCCCCAAGCACCATTTTCAGGCCGTTGTACTCCGGTGGGTTGTGGCTGCCGGTGATCTGGATGCCGCTGACCACGGGCGTGGTGGCGCAGGCGTAATACAGCATCGGGGTGGCATTCATGCCCAGATCGATCACATCCACCCCGCCAGCGCGCAGCCCCGCGCTCAAGGCCGCAGCCAGCGCCGGGCCGGAGAGGCGACCATCGCGGCTGATGTGAACCGCCGCCTCGCCATTGCGCCGAGCCAACGTCGCGAAGGCCTGGCCGATGTGGCGGCAGGCCTCTTCGGTCAGCGTCTTGCGGACGACACCGCGAATGTCATAGGCCTTGAAAATGGTGGGATCGAGCTGCGTCATGCGGGACTCCGGTGAACGCGATGAAGGGCAAGTGTCAACTTGCCTCGTTAGGATGAACAAATTCGATCAAGCATTTTAGGGAGAGGCTTTGGCGACGTACCTGATCGGCGATGTGCAGGGCTGCGCGGACGCATTCGGCGCCCTGCTCGATACCCTGCAGTTCAACCCGGCGCAAGACCGGCTCATCGTGCTGGGCGACCTGGTCAACCGCGGCGCGCAGTCGCTGGCCAGCATGGAGCGGCTGATGGCGCTGGGCGACAGCGCGCAATGCCTGCTGGGCAATCACGACCTGCACCTGCTGGCCGTGGCGCATGGCGTGCGCAAGGCGCACCGCAGCGACACGCTGGACGACATTCTCCAATCGCCGCAGCGCGACGCGCTGATCGACTGGGTGCGCCGCCGCCCCCTGGCGCTGATGGAACAGGACTGGCTGCTGGTGCACGCCGGGGTGCTGCCGCAATGGTCCGCCGGCAAGACCCTGCAACTCGCCGCCGAGGTGGAACGCCGTCTGCGCGCATCCGATTACGTCGATTTTCTGCGCGTCATGTTCGGCAATCAGCCCGATGAATGGAACGACGCGCTCACGGGTTTCGACCGCCTGCGCATCGTCGTCAACACCCTGACCCGCGCCCGCTTTGTCCAGGCGAGCGGCCCCCATGCCGGACGGCTGGACTTTCACAACAAGCAGGCCAGCGCGGACGGCGGCTCTGCCGATCTGCTGCCCTGGTTCGCACTGCCGCAGCGCGAAACCGCCGACACCCCCATGGCCTTCGGCCACTGGTCCACCCTGGGCTTGCGCTGGGAGCACAACGCGCTGTGCCTGGACAGCGGCTGCCTGTGGGGCGGTGCACTCACCGCAGTGAAGTTGCCGCCGGCAGGACAAGCCTGGCTCGACGCCACGCAAATCCCCTGCGCACGCAGCCTGGCGCCCATGACCGACTGACTGACCGCTGACTCCTGACCCCAGCAGATCAGGTCGTTGCCCCGCTGCCGTCCCGGAGGCTACGATCAGCGCATAAAAACTCAGGAGATCACGATGCAACAACCCCACCCCGGCTTCGTCCAGGCGCGTGACCTGCTTCAACGCCACCGCACCGATTACACCCGCGCCAGCGCCGAATTCCACTGGCCCGCGCTCGACACGTTCAACTGGGCGCTCGACTATTTCGATCCCATGGCCCGCAACCACACTGGCCTGGCGCTATGGATCGTGGAAGAAGACGGCAGCGACGCCCGTTATACCTTTGCCGACATGGCGCAGCGCTCAGCGCGCATGGCCAACTTTCTGCGCCGGCACGGCGTGGCGCGCGGCGACCGCGTGCTGCTCATGCTGCCCAACTGCATCGACCTGTGGGACGCCATGCTCGCCTGCATCAAGCTCGGCGCGGTGATGATTCCGGCCACCACCCTGCTCACCCCCACCGACCTCGAAGACCGCATCACGCGCGGGGCGGTGCGGCATGTGGTCTGCCTGCCCGCAGATGCCGCCAAGTTCGTCGCCCTTCCCGCCGAGGTCTGGGGGCAGGTGCGGGGCCGCTTCGCTGCAGGTAGCGCCCCTGCCGGATGGACGGAACTGGCCGGAGCGCAAACGGCCACCACCGACTTCACTGCGGACGCTCCCACCCGCGCCACCGATGCGCTGCTGCTCTATTTCACCTCCGGCACCACCTCCAGACCCAAGCTCGTGCTGCACACCCACCAGAGCTACCCCGTGGGCGCGCTGGCGACGATGTACTGGATCGGCCTGCGGCCCGGCGACATTCACTGGAACATCAGCTCCCCCGGCTGGGCCAAGCATGCGTGGAGCAGCTTTTTCGCGCCGTGGAATGCGGGCGCGGCCATCTTCGCCTTCAACCAGAGCCGCTTCAACGCCGCCGCCACCCTGGACACCCTGGCACGCTGCGGCATAACCACCCTGTGCGCCCCGCCCACGGTGTGGCGCATGCTCATCCAGGAGGATCTCAAAAGCTACCCCGTGCGACTGCGCGAGCTGGTCGGTGCGGGCGAGCCGCTCAATCCCGAAGTGATCGAACGCGTGCGCACCGCGTGGGGCATCGCCATCCGCGACGGCTACGGCCAGACCGAGACCTGCGCGCTCATCGGCAACAGTCCCGGCCAGCCGCTCAAACCCGGTGCCATGGGACGGCCCATGCCCGGTTACCGCATCCGTCTGGTCGACGTGGACGGCAACCCGGCCGACGAAGGCGAGGTCTGCGTCGAAACCGAGCCGCGCCCCACCGGCCTGCTGGTGGAATATGCGGGCGACGCGGAAAAAACCGCCCAGGTGCTGCACGACGGTCTCTATCACACCGGCGACGTGGCGCAGCGCGACGCCGATGGCTATTACACCTTCGTCGGCCGCACCGACGACGTGTTCAAGTCGTCCGACTACCGCATCAGTCCCTTCGAGCTTGAAAGCCTGCTCATCGAGCATCCGGCCGTCGCCGAGGCCGCCGTGGTGCCCTGCCCCGACGCGGTGCGCCTGACTATCCCCAAGGCGTTCATCTCCTGCCGCACCGGGTTTGCCCCCAGCGCCGAACTGGCGCGCGAGATTCTGCTGTTCGTGCGCGAACGCGCCGCACCCTACAAGCGCATCCGCCGCATCGAATTTTTCGACCTGCCAAAGACCATCTCCGGCAAGATCCGCCGGGTCGAACTGCGCACGCTCGAAACTGTCCGCGAGTCAGGCGTGCGCGCCGAACTGGAGTTCTGGGAGGACGACTTCACCGACTGAAACCGTGTGCGCCGCGCTTCCTAGAATCGCCCGCTTCCAACACAAAGGTGATGCATGATCCACAACGAACTCGACGTCCTGGCCGAATTGGCGCCGCTGCAAAACGGGCTGAACATCATCGAACTGGGTTGCGGCGGCGCGCGGCTGCTTACTGAGCTGCTAGAGCGTTACCCGGCCTGCCAAGCCTTGGCGCTGGAAGTCGATGCCGTGCAACACGCCAAAAACCTGGAGCGCCAACCGGAGGCGCTCAAAGACCGGCTGCGCTTTGTGCAGGACAGCGCCACTGCCATTCCCGCCGCAGACGGCGCGTTCGATCTCGCGTTGATGCTGAAGTCCCTCCACCACATTCCGCTGGACGCCATGCAGATCGCGCTGGCGGAAGCCTGGCGCGTGCTGCGCTCGGGCGGCTGGCTTTACGTGTCCGAGCCGGTGTACGACGGCCCGCTCAACGCCATCGTCAAGCTCTACAACGACGAAGGCCGGGTACGCGCCGCTGCACAAGCCGCACTCGACCAGGCCGTGCAGACAGGGCGGTGGACCCAGGTGGCCGAGCGCCGCTTCGACATGCCCGCGCATTTTCCCGACTGGGAGTCATTCGAGCAGCGCATGCTCTACCCCAGCTTCGCCGATCACCAGATCACCGAGTCCCTGCGCCAGACGGTGAAAGCCGCGTTCGCCCCGCACTGCGGCCCCGAAGGCGCCCACTTCACCCGACCGATGCACGTGCGGCTGCTGCAAAGGCAGGCCGGCTGATCAACCCGCCACTTCCGGGTCGACGCCCGCCACCGGCACGCGCAGGAAGTACTCGCGGTAGTGACACAGTTCGTCGATGGATTCCTGGATGTCGGCCAGCGCGGTATGCGCCTGCTGCTTCTTGAAGGCGCTCACCAGTTCCGGGCGCCAGCGGCGGGCCAATTCCTTGAGGGTGCTGACGTCGAGGTTGCGGTAGTGGAAATAGGTCTCCAGCTCCGGCATGCCCCGCGCCATGAAGCGGCGGTCCTGGCAGATGGTGTTGCCGCACATGGGCGACTTGCCCGCAGGCACATACTTCTTGAGGAAGGTGATGATCTCCCTGCTCGCCTGCGCCTCGTCCACGGTACTGGCGCGCACCCGCTCTGTGAGGCCGGATTTGCCGTGGGTATTCTGGTTCCACGCATCCATGCCCGCAAGCACGGCGTCGCTCTGGTGGATGGCCAGCACCGGCCCTTCGATGCGCACGGTGAGCTGCGGATCGGTGACGACCACAGCCACTTCAATGATGCGGTCGGTGTCGGGAGACAGGCCTGTCATCTCCATATCCACCCAGATGAGGTTGTCGTCATGGCAGGCAAGGACGGAAGAAGCGGACGCGGTCGAATCGGACATGGGATGCACTCAGTGGGGAAAACGCGGCGGCGCGCAGCACACACGGGCCGGGTGGAATAATCTGCACTCTATTCACACCGTGCAGACTAGACTGGATTTTCGCATGAGCCCACAACATCTTGCCCTCGCCTTGAGCGCGCTGTTCGCCGCAGCGCTGATTGGCGGCACGGCCCTCAAACTCTGGCTGGCGCGGAGACAGTTGCGGCACGTGCTCGCCCACCGGGACGCTGTTCCCCTGCCATTCCGCGCCAGCATTCCGCTGGAGGCGCATCAGAAGGCCGCCGACTACACCGTGGCCAAGCTGCGTTTCGGCCTGTGGACCATGCTGTTTTCGGCGGTCATCGTGCTGGTGTGGACCCTCGATGGGGGGCTGCAACTGCTCAATGGCTGGGTGAGCGCAGTGTTCGGCACGGCGCTGGGCGGACAGCTTGCACTGCTGGTTGCGTTCGCCCTGATCGGCGCCGTGCTCGATCTGCCGTGGGACGTGGCCCGCACCTTCGGCCTGGAATCGCGCTTCGGCTTCAACCGCATGACGCCGCGCATGTTCGTGCTCGATCTGCTCAAGAATGCCCTGATTGGCACCGTGATCATGTTGCCTCTGGCCTTGCTGGTGTTGTGGATCATGCAGGTGGCGGGCGCTTGGTGGTGGCTGTGGGCGTGGGCGGGCCTGACCGCGTTCAGCCTGCTGATGATGGTGGTCTATCCGCTGGTCATCGCCCCGCTGTTCAACAAGTTTCAGCCCTTGCCGGACGGCGAGGTGAAGGCGCGCGCGCAGGAGCTGATGCAACGCTGCGACTTCGCACTGGCCGGGCTGTTCATCATGGACGGCTCGCGCCGCAGCGCCCACGCCAACGCCTACTTCACCGGCATGGGCGCGGCCCGCCGCGTGGTGCTGTTCGACACCCTGCTCAAACAACTGAGCCCGGCGCAGATCGAAGGCGTACTGGCGCATGAAGTGGGACATTACAAGCGCCACCACATTCTCAAGCGCATGGTGGTGATGTTCGGCGTCAGCCTGGCAGGTTTCGCACTGCTGGGCTGGCTGTCCAACCAGGTGTGGTTTTACGTCGGCCTCGGCGTCATGCCCAATCTGTTTGCACCCAACCACGCGCTGGCACTCATTCTGTTCAGCCTGGCGCTGCCGGTCTTCGGCGTGTTTTTCAGCCCGCTGGGCGCGGCCACCTCGCGCAAACACGAATTCGAAGCGGACGCCTACGCTGCCCAACACAGCGACGCCACGGCGCTGGGTGAAGCGCTTGTCACCCTGTACCGCGACAATGCCAGTACCCTGACACCCGACCCGGTCTATGTGCGCTTCTATTACAGTCACCCACCGGCATTGCAACGCCTGGAACGGCTCGGCGCATTGCCTGCGGTCGAATCCGCGCAGACCCACACCCCGGCTGCGGCCTGAACTCCCATGACACTCCAAGACCTGCTCGACGACCACTGCCAGGCGCTCGACGCCAAGTACCGCCTGGACGATGCCGCCATGGCACCCTACCTGCTACTGCTCGATGACTGGCGGTTTGAAGACGGCAGCATCCGCAAGTCGTACGCCTTCGGCAACTATTTCCAGACCCTGGCGTTCGTCAACGCGCTCGCCTGGGTCATTCACCGCGAAGATCATCACCCGGACCTGCTGGTGCAATACGACCGCTGCAGCGTGGCGTTCAACACCCACTCGGCCGGCGGCATCACCCGCAACGACTTCGTCTGCGCAGCCAAGGCCGATGCAGTGTTTGCGCAGGGCATAGCGGGCTGACCGTCTGCATGGACGCTGCGGACCGCCCCAACCCCCAACGCCCCAAGGGCAAGCGCAGCACAAAGCCCTCCTCCGCCGAAATCGACGGCTTGGGGGCCCGCATCATCGGGGCGTTTGGGCGGCAATATCTGGCCCAGCTCGACAACGGTGAAGTGCTCGCCTGCGTGCCGCGTGGCAAGCGCGCCGAAGTGGTCTGTGGCGACCGCGTGCTGCTCGCTCCCGGCGACCCACCACTGGCCATCGCCCATGTGCAGCCGCGCCGCAATGCGCTGTGGCGCGAAGACCAGTGGCGCAGCAAGATGTTCGCTGCCAACCTCGACCGCGTGCTGCTGGTCACCGCCACCTACCCCGGCATTCAGCATGGCCTGATCGGGCGGGCGCTCATCGCTGCGGATGCCGCCGACATTCCCGCCACACTGCTGCTGAACAAATGCGATTTACCGCAAACCGAGGCCGCGCGCGCCGACATGGCGGTGTACCGCGATCTCGGGTACAGCGTCGTCGAGCTCTCTGTGCGCACGGATCCGCAGGCCGCACTGCAGGCGCTGACACCGTTGCTCAGCGGTCAGACCAGCCTGCTGCTGGGCGCGTCGGGTGTGGGCAAATCCAGCCTCACCAATCTGCTGGTGCCGCTTGCCCTGGCGCCCACGCGCGAGATTTCCGAAGCCCTCTCCGCAGGAAAGCACACCACCACCGCGACACGCTTGTATGACCTGCCGGGCTTTCCGCCAGGCAGCGTCCTGATGGACTCACCCGGATTCCAGTCCTTCGGCCTGCATCATCTGTCGGTGTCGCAGCTCCAGCATGGCTTCCCGGAAATCCGCGCCCGCAACGGGCAATGTCGATTTCAGAACTGCACGCACCGCAACGAACCCGGCTGCGTGTTGACCACAGAGCCGCAGGCCATCACGCCCGCTCGACTCGAACTCTACCGCACCCTCTACGCCGAACTGACCTCGGCACCGCAACGATGAAACGCGTGGACATCGCCCCGAACCTGGTCATTGCCACACTGTGGGCCGACGCACTCAACGCCGCAGGGATGCACGCCGAAGTGTTCTCGCGCTATCTCAGCAGCATCGCTGGAGAGATCCCGCCCGACCAGTGCGATCCGGCCGTCTGGGTGCTGGACGACGCCGACCTGCCCCGCGCCAAGCAATTGCTGCAGGAACTGCGAACGCCGATCCACGGCGCGCTCTGGACCTGCCCGGAGTGCGGCGAACGTCACGGCCCGCAATTCGCCCAATGCTGGAAGTGTGGCCGCGCCCAGCCTGCCCTGACTGAAAATTGAGCCGGCTTGGGGCGCTCGCTCAGTCCAGCCGGCCGAGCAGCAGAAATTCCATCAGCGCCTTCTGGCCGTGAAGGCGGTTCTCGGCTTCGTCCCAGACCACGCTTTGCGGGCCATCGATCACGTCGGCAGCCACTTCCTCGCCACGGTGGGCCGGCAGGCAGTGCATGAACACCGCGTCCGGCTGGGCGCGGGACATCATGTCGGCATCGACCATATAGCCCTGGAACGCCTGCTCGCGGGCCTTCTTTTCTTCTTCGAAGCCCATGCTGGTCCACACGTCGGTGGTGACCAGGTGCGCGCCCGCGCAGGCCTGGCGCGGATCGTCGAACTCACGCAGGTGCGCAGCCTGCCCTGCGCTAACGGGATAGTCGGGACGGTCGTGCTCCACGCCGTAGCCCTTCGGCCCGGCGAAATGCAGGGTGAAGTCCAGCACTTCCGCGGCCTGCAGCCAGGTGTAGAACATATTGTTGGCATCACCGATCCAGGCCACGGTCTTGCCCTGGATGGGGCCGCGGTGTTCGATGTAGGTCATCACGTCGGCCAGGATCTGGCAGGGATGGAACTCGTTGGTCAGACCATTGATGACGGGTACGCGCGAATGGGCGGCGAAGCGCTCGACGATCTCCTGCCCGTAGGTGCGGATCATCACCAGATCGACCATGCGCGAGAACACCTGCGCCGCATCTTCGATGGGCTCGCCGCGCCCGAGCTGGCTGTCGCGGGTGTTGACATAGATCGCCGCCCCGCCGAGCTGGTGCATGCCGGCTTCAAAGCTCAGGCGCGTGCGGGTGGAATGCTTCTCGAAAATCATCGCCAGGGTGCGATCGACCAGCGGCTGATGCATTTCATAGCCCTTGAACTTCGCCTTGATCAGCGCGGCGCGGGCGAAGACATAGTCGTATTCCTCGCGGTTCAGGTCGGAAAACTGCAGGTAATGCCGCAGAGTTGTGTTCATGGCTCTCCTCCTTGTTATGGCGCAGGCGCAGTCTGAAGAAACGCGCGCACGGCAGGCGCCAGCACCTGCACCAGCGCATCGGCTTGTTCAGCGGTGAAAATCAGTGGCGGCAGTAAGCGGATGACGCGGTCCTGCGTGACATTGAGCAGCACGCCGTGCTCCAGCATGATGCGCACCAGATCGCCCGCCGGACGATCGAGTTCCACCCCGATCATCAAGCCCCGTCCGCGTACCTCGACCACGCCGTCCAGCCCGGAGAAGGCATGGCGCAAGGCGTGCGCGATCTGCTCGCCGCGTGCCGAGGCGTTGGCCAGCAGCGCGTCATCTTCGATCACGGCCAGGGTTTCCAGCGCAGCACGGCAGGCCAGCGGATTCCCGCCAAAGGTCGTGCCATGCTGGCCGGGGCCGAAGGTGCTGGCTGCCGCGCCGCGGGCCAGAATGGCGCCGATGGGCACGCCGGAAGCCAGCCCCTTGGCCATGGCCATCACATCGGGCTTCACCCCAGCCCACTGGTGGGCGAACCATTTGCCGGTGCGGCCCATGCCGCACTGCACTTCATCGATCATCAGCAGCCAGCCGTGACGGTCGCACAGCGCACGCGCCGCATGCAGGAAATCCGCATGCGCCGGCTGGATGCCGCCTTCACCCTGAATCGCTTCGACGAACACCGCCACCACATTGGGGTGGGTATTGGCCACTTCCTGCAGGGCGGAGGCGTCGTTCAGCGCAATGCGCACAAAGCCTTCCACCAGCGGCTCAAAGCCCTTTTGCACCTTGGGATTGGCGGTGGCCGAGAGCGTGGCCAGCGAGCGTCCGTGAAACGCATTCTCGAACACCACGATTTCCGGACGGGTGATGCCGCGGTTGTGCCCGTGCAACCGCGCCAGCTTGATTGCCGCCTCGTTGGCCTCCAGGCCCGAGTTGCAGAAAAACGCCGTGTCCATGTCGCCCAGCGCGCACAGCCGGTCGGCCAATTGTTCCTGCAAGGGGATCTGGTAGAGGTTGGAGCTGTGGATCAGCTTGCCGATCTGGTCGGTCAGCGCGGCCACCAGCCGCGGGTGCGCATGCCCCAGGGTGTTGACCGCGATGCCGGACAGCGCGTCGAGATAGCGTTTGCCCTGTGTATCCCAGACCCAGGCCCCCTCTCCATGCGACAACGCGATGGGCAGACGCGCATACGTGTTCATCAGATGAGAGGGCATGAAAAGTTCTCCATTGCAAAAAAGCAAACCCGGCGGCACAGGGCAGTGCGCCACCGGGGGCAGGGGCAAATTATAAAGAGGGCAGCATGGCAAATGGCGCCTCACCTCCGTCGGACTCTTTGTTGCAACTGCAACACAGAATCACCGTTCGGGTTAACCCGGTAATACTGCGGCGCAGCATAATTGTGGCACCGCAGCAAATTACCTCTTCAAGGTCAGATAGCCATGAGCGACATTCCCAATACCCTGCAACTTGTCAAACGACGAGAAATTTTCATCCGCGGCATCACCGCAGACGGTCGCACCTTTCGCCCGAGCGACTGGAGCGAGCGTCTTGCCGGCCTGATGGCCCGCTTCCGCCCGGTCGGAGTGAGCCGCAAGGAAGCCCACCTCGGCTACTCGCCCTACTGCGTGCCCACCATGGTCGAAGGCGTGCGTTGCCTGGTGGTGAGCGAGTCCTTGCGCGACATCGAGCCGATGGCCTTCGATTTCCTGCTCAATTTCGCCCGCGACAACCAACTCGATGTGGTCGAGGCCTGCCTGACCACGATGGATGCAGAAGAAGACGCCAGTCCCGATCTGGAACTCGCCCGTGCTGCCCTGCAACGCGTGCTCCAGACCGTCTGAACCGACGGCGTTGCATCGCGTGCCCCCAGACGTACGCCGCATTGCCCTGACTTGAAGAGGAAGGTGCAATAAAAAAGCCCGCAGAAGCGGGCTTTTTTTGTGGGTCGGCGCCGAGGTATTCGCCCGGCGCCGACCAGAGCAGGCAAACCGTTATCAGGCCGCGAGGGCCTTGATCGCCGCATTCAGGCGGCTTTTTTGACGCGCGGCGGTGTTCTTGTGGAAGATTTTCTTGTCGGCGATCGAATCCAGCACCGGGGCACTGGCCTTGAACACTTCCATGGCCTTGGCGTGGTCGCCAGCGGCGATCGCCTTGCGCACCGACTTGACGGCGGTACGGAAACGCGAACGCAGCGCCGTATTGGCGGCATTGGCCTTGATCGATTGACGCGCGCGCTTGCGACCCGACGGGGTGCGAACGCTCTTCTTCTTGGCTGCGGCTTTGGTTGCCATAGTGAAATCCTTCTGTGTTGCCTGCTCGGGAAACCGGCCATTATAGACAAAACTGTGCTCGGCGCCAGCAATCCTGCCAGTAGCCGCACAGGCCGTTCCTATAATGCAGCCCGGTGAATCTTCTCAAGGCCGCCTCCACCATCTCCCTGCTCACCCTGACCTCGCGCATCACCGGGCTGGTGCGGGAAATCATGGTGGCCACATTCTTCGGCGCCAGCGCCTGGACCGACGCTTTCAATGTCGCGTTCCGCCTGCCCAATCTGCTGCGCCGCATGTTCGCCGAAGGCGCGTTTTCGCAGGCTTTCGTGCCGCTCCTGTCGCAGACCCGACAGACCAAGACGCCCGAGCAGACGCAGGAACTGATCGATCAGGTTTCCACCGCGCTGTTCTGGATACTTGCTGCGATCAGCCTCACCGGCGTGCTGCTCGCCCCTGTCCTGGTGTGGCTCACGGCTTCCGGCCTGCACCCCGAGGCGTTTGACGCCGCGATCTGGATGACCCGTTTGATGTTTCCGTATGCCGGGCTGATTTCGCTGGTCGCGCTGAGCGCCGGAATTCTGAATACCTGGAAGCATTTTGCGGTCCCCGCGGTCACGCCGGCGCTGCTCAATCTGTCAATCATCGGCGCGGCACTGGCGTTCCACAATCTGGTGCATCCGCCCATCTACGCCCTGGCCATCGGCGTGATGATCGGCGGCGTGGCCCAACTTGCCGTGCAGTGGCCGACTCTGCGAAAGTATGCCGTGATACCACGCTTCCGGCTGAGTTTTCTCAATGCCTGGCGATCCGAAGGTGTGCACCGCGTGGTCAAGCAGATGCTGCCCGCCAGTCTGTCGGTATCGGTGGCCCAGGTGTCCATCGTCATCAACACGCAGATCGCGTCGCACCTGCATCCGGGCAGCGTGTCGTGGCTGGCGTATGCCGACCGGCTGATGGAATTCCCCACGGCCATCCTCGGTGTGGCGCTGGGTTCGGTGCTGCTGCCCAGTCTGTCGCGCGCCGTGGCCACCGATGATGTGGCCAAGTACAGCACCCTGCTTGACTGGGGGCTGCGCCTGACCCTGGTGCTGGCGCTGCCCAGTGCCATCGCCCTGTTGATCTTCGCCCAGCCGCTGGTGTCGATGTTGTTCAACTATGGCCGCTTCGACCACGCTGACGTGCTCGCCACCACCAGCGCGCTGCGGGCCTACGGCATCGGATTGATCGCACTGATCGGCATCAAGATCCTCGCCCCCGGTTTTTACGCACGGCAAGACCTGCGCACCCCGGTGAAGATCGCCTTGGTCGTCCTGGTCTGCACGCAGCTGATGAACCTGCTGTTCGTGCCCTGGCTGGGGCATGCGGGGCTGGCTCTGGCAATCTCGATCGGGGCACTGCTCAATGCCAGCCTGCTGTTTCGTGGCCTGCGGCGACGCGGCATGTTCATGCCGCAGCCGGGCTGGGGACCTTACGCGCTCAAGATCGCATTGGCGCAATTGCCACTGGCAGGCGTGATGTTGTGGGGTGCCGTCGCCCTGCCCTGGGACCGGGCGCACGGCAGCCTGCTGCGTCTTGCCATGGGACTGGGCCTGCTGGCGGCGGCAGCCTTGCTGTATTTCGCCACCCTGCGCCTGCTGGGCTTTCGCCTGCGGCAATTCATGCACAGCGAGTGATGTATTGCGCCAGCGCAAGCCGATGGCTGAGACGGCATTCCACAATGGGTGCATCATCTGCGGCATCACATCCAATCAGGAGAACGACATGACCCTCACAACTGAACAGCGCAATGCCTTGCGCGACAAGCTCAAGCAACGCCGCATCCTGATGGTGGCCGATCTACGCGACGAGTCCATCAGCGCGGAGGGCACACTGGCCGTGCGCAGCCATCGTGGGGAAACCGACGACGAGGCCGTGGTGGACTCCATGGACGCGATAGAAATTGCATCGACCGCGCGCGACGCCACCGAACTTGCTGCCATCGACAGTGCGTTGCAGCGTCTGGACACGCCCGACTTCGGCGTCTGCATCGACTGCAGCGCCGACATTGAACCCGCGCGACTGATGGCCGAACCCACCGTGGTGCGCTGCACCGCCTGCCAGCAGCGCTTCGAACACCAGCACCACACGCCGGGCGGCGCGCGCCTGTAGCATCCGTGGCATGTCTGCACGCCCCGCCACGCCCCTTGGCCCACCCGGTCTTGAACGGGTGCTCACCCGCTGGCTGATTCCGGTCTACGCCGTGGGCGTCGGTCTGCCCTGGGTCATCGGTGCCTGGATCAAGACCAGCTTTCAGCCCGGACTGGTCAAGGGCGATCCGCAGCCCACCCGCGACCTGATCGACATTTTCTGCATGGGCATCAGCCTGTTCGATGCCGCACTGGTGTTCACCGTGGGCATCGGCTGTCTTGTGGTGTCCATCATGAAGGGCCCGGTGCGCTATGGCGATGCCTCCCACGCCACGCAGCAGGTGCGCGAGCCCGGCGAACCAGAGAACGATTGAGATGCCTCGCACCATTGCCACCGGCGACATCACCGGACTGATCCTCGCGGGCGGTCGCGGTAGTCGCATGGGCGGGGTGGACAAGGGGCTGCAACCCTGGCGCGGCCAGCCTCTGGCGCTGCAGGTGCTGCACCGCCTGCAGCCACAAGTCGGGCCGGTGCTGCTCAATGCCAACCGCAACCTCGAGGTCTATCGCACCTGGGGCCTGCCGGTGCTGCCCGACGTCCCGCCAGAGCGCAATGCAAGAACGCCAGCGACAAGCGTGGAGGCCCCCATCACCGTGCCGCAAGATTACGCCGGACCATTGGCCGGCTTTCTCGCCGGGCTGGGCGCCTGCACCACGCCTTACCTGCTCACAGCCCCCTGTGATTCGCCGCTGCTGCCCGCCGATCTGGCGGCGCGACTCGGGGCAGCGCTGCTCGCCAGGCACGCCCGGATCGCCCTGCCACGCGTCGGTGGCCGGTTGCAGCCAGTGTTCTGCCTGATGGAGACGGGCTTGCGCGACGATCTGCGTGCCTTCTTGCAGGCTGGCGATCGCAAGATCGACCTGTGGACGGCGCGGCACCCGACGGCCATCGTGGATTTCGACGATCTCCACGCCTTCGAGAACATCAACACCCAAGGCGACCTGCAACGCCTGGACACCACTCCTTCACCATGACCGGTTCCTTCGACCTGCAACACGTCATTTCCTGCGTCAGCGGCTACGACCCCAACGCCCTGCGGGTGGATGCGGCGCTGGCCGTCATCCAGGGCAGCGTGCAGCCGGTACAGGCCGTCGAGCGCCTGGCCGTGCGAGGCGCGCTGGGCCGCGTACTGGCGCAGGACATCATCTCTCCCATCGACGTGCCCGCGCACGACAACTCGGCCATGGACGGCTACGCCCTGCGCGGGGCCGACCTCGCCGCGCAAGGCGACACAGTGCTGTCGATCGCCGGACGCGGCCTGGCTGGCCACGCCTTCAGCGGCGAGGTGCCCGCGGGCAGCGCCTTGCGCATCATGACCGGCGCCGTCATGCCCACGAGTTGCGACACCGTCGTGCCGCAGGAGTTTTGCCGGATCGAGGGCGACACCGTCATCTTCCCGTCCGGTCTGGTGCGTCCGGGCGACAACCGCCGGCTGCGCGGCGAAGACCTCGCGCGAGACAAGGCGGCGCTGCCTGCGGGCAAAGTACTGCGTCCTGCGGATCTGGGCCTCATCGCCTCGCTCGGCATGGCAGAAGCGTCGGTGCGGCGCAAACTGCGCGTGGCCTTCTTTTCCAGCGGGGACGAACTGCGCTCCGTCGGCCAGCCACTCGATCCCGGCTGCGTGTACGACAGCAATCGCTACACCCTGTGGGGTCTGCTCGAGCGTCTGGGCTGCGAGCTCATCGACCTCGGCGTGGTGCAGGACAGCCCGCAGGCAGTGCAAGCCGCGCTGCGCACCGCCACCGAATGTGCCGATGTCGTCATCACCTCCGGCGGGGTCAGCGTGGGCGAAGCTGATTATCTGCGCAGCACCCTGGCCAGCATGGGCGAGGTGGTGTTCTGGCGCATCGCCATGCGGCCGGGCCGCCCGCTGGCCTTTGGCCAGTTGCGCAGCGGCGCGCACAGCGCCTGGCTGTTCGGCCTGCCGGGCAATCCGGTGGCGGTGATGGTGACGTTCTACGCCTTCGTGCGCCCCGCGCTGCTGCACATCATGGGCGCCACCCCGCAGCCGCAGCCTCTGCTCCGCGCCGTCAGCGCCCAGACCTTGCGCAAGAAGCCGGGCCGAACCGAGTACCAGCGTGGCCTGCTCACCCCCCTGCCCGATGGCCGCTGGCAGGTCAGCGCCATCGGCAATCAGGGTTCGGGGGTGCTGAGTTCCATGTCGCAGGCGCACGGGCTCATCATGTTGCACCACGACCAACCGACCATACAGGCCGGCGATCCGGTGGACGTGCTGCTGTTCGAAGGATTGGTTTGATCGACCTGCGCGCAGACCACGGCACGCGGCGCCAAGCGATTGCTTGAGCCCCCTCAGAAAATCTTGTTGATGAGGTCGTCGCCCAAGCCGAACCCTGCGCCCATTTCAATCGCGCGACCAAAGCCCGAGTTCAGAAACCCGCTGAGTGCGCCCATGACGCCGCCGCCCTGCTGTTGCGGCATCATGGCGTTTTGCGTCATGCCCTGCGGCATATAGCCCGGCTGCATGGCCTGCATCTGCTGCGACTGGTTCTGCCACATGCCGTGAATGGCTTGCAGCACCTGCGTCATCTGCTGCTGTTCGGCCTGGATGCCCAGCGCCACTTCGCGCAGATCGAGCAGCCATTCGCGTGCGTCCTGGTTGCCCCCTTGCGCAGCGGTTTGCAACTTGCCTGCCAGAGCCTGCAATTGCTGACCAACCTGTTGCGCCTCGCCTTGTAATTGCTGATATTGCTGATCGATGGTTTGAATGTCCATGCAGGAACCTCCGGTGATGTCCGAGAGGCTCTATTGCACTCCAGCGCAGGCGGTTTGCGGGTCAACGGATGTCACAGTCGCAACAGGGCGTGGCCCTCACTCCAGGGCATCCAGTAGTTTGTCCTGCGCAGTGTTGGTCGACTGTCGTTGGCCCAGCAAGGCATAGAGCAGGATGGCGCCGAAGGTGGCGGTACCGATCCCGCCCAGGGCGAAGTCGCCAAACTTCAGAGTGAAATCGGCCGTGCCCAGCATCAGGGTGATGGCGACAATGACGAGATTGCGACTGTCGGAAAAATCGACCTTGTTGTCCACCCAGATGCGCGCGCCCGACACGGCAATCAGGCCGAAGATTACGATGGCCACGCCGCGCAGCACCGGCGGCGGGATGAGATGAATGAGCGCGCCGAACTTCGGGCTGAAACCGAACAGGATGGCGATCCCCGCCGCGGTCACGAAGATCAGCGTCGAATAGATCTTGGTCGCGGCCATCACGCCGATGTTTTCGGCGTAGGTGGTCACACCGGTGCCGCCAGTCGAGCCAGAAACAATGGTGGCCAGGCCGTCGCCCAGAAACGCGCGGCCCATGTAGCGGTCGAGATTGCGACCGGTCATCGCGGTCACTGCCTTGATGTGGCCGAGGTTTTCCGCAACCAGGATGACCACCACGGGCACGATCAGCGTCATCGCCTTGGGCTGGAACACCGGGGTCGCCAAAGGCGGCAGACCGAACCAGGCCGCGTGCGCCACGCCGGAAAAGTCCATCGGCGCCCCCAGCCCGAAACCGTTGGTGAGCACCGCGTAGATCACACTCGCAATCAGCAGCCCGACGAGAATGAGCAGGCGCTGCACCATGCCGCGCGTGTACACCGCCACCAGACCGATGCTGACAAAAGTGATCAGCGCCATCCAGTCTTCAAAACTGCTTCCGCCATGGCTTCTGATGGCGATGGGCGCAAGGT
>JBAUTC010000326.1:0-2644 GCA_049582025.1 Thiomonas sp. | reverse complement strand
GTGCGATAGAACAGGTTGATTTCGCCCAACAAACGGTGCTGGATTGAGACAGGCACGCTGATAAGAGTATGGAAACCCTCACGCACGCAGGCATCATCTGGCGCCAAAGTCGTCTCGCTAGAAAAGGCGGGTCGGAATTGGATGGATTGCGGCCCCTGGTCTGCCCGCGTCTGACCACAGTGACACGTGCCCGCCATGAGACAGCGCTCAGCGTCGGTGACTTCAGCCGGCATGCTGTGCGCTGCGAGAAGCAAGTACCGCTGTGCTGTTTCATCCGTCCACCGCAACAGGGCGGCATCTGCCCCCGCGATGTCTTGGAGTGCCGCGGTGAAATCTTTGGCGAGCGCATCCAGGCTTTGCGCACCCGAGACCAAGGCGCTGATTTTGTATAGAGCCGCGAGTCGCTGTTGCTCGGTTTGCAGAGCGGCCGTCTTTTGTTCGACCCGCGCCTCCAACTCTGCATAAACAGTATGTAACTGCTCGGCCATACGGTTGAAACCAAGGGCCAGATCGCCGAGCTCATCGGTGGAATCGACCTTAACCCGCGCGGAGTAATCACCTTGCTCCAGTGCCTGGACCCCACGGCTGAGCCGGCCAACCGGTTCTAGGACCAACAGATAGCCAGCGTAAAACATCAGTCGCGCGCCAACCACCACCAGCACTGCCATGCCCATTTGAAAACCATGCAGCACCGTTGTCCAGAATTCGAGCCGATGCTCGATAGCGCCGACGAATGCATCGATCTGACCGACAAAGCGATCAACTTCTGCACGCGGCACCCCGGGAGTCAGGTGTGAATGTTCCCAACGAGGACGCAGCTTTTGCCACTCTGATTGCACCGTGGAAAAACGCGCACGGATCGCGTCATCCCAGGGAACGAACAGCGGGCGTGCCTGATCTCCGATGCGCAGCAAGTCCAGGCCATGCTGCATCTGCTTCACTTCCGATACAAGGCCGGGCTCCCCTGGAGTGGAAGAGGTCAGCGCCAACCTGTACGTCATCATCCGCAAACTCCCGGCGACGTTCATCGCAGCCGCCCCGCCTTCGAGATTCCACGAAATCCAAAGAGTTGCCCCCACTGACAGCAAGGACAACAAGAGAAATGCCCAAGCGAAAAGGGCAATTTTTGCGGTCAATGTCCAGTGGCGTTTCATGACACAAGGAAAAGGCTTTGAGCCAGATCGAGTTGCCGCCATTGTCATCGTGCGGCTTTCGTTTTGTCGAGAACATTTGCCAACCACTTAGTAATGCATCCGCCCCTTCGGGTACGGTGCCGATCTCGGACCGAACGACCCGAACGTACTTGCGGCCAAGGAGCAGATGGGCAGAAGCTACCCAACGTCGATGCTCACCCTGTCTTCGAATTTCGAACTGTGCACGGGCCGAAATTTTCGGCATGACCGATTCAATATGGACCAATAAGCACGTTGGCCTATCCTGTGTGGCAGTTAGTCGTGAACGTGCGCCACGACCGCCTCGAAGTATCTGGAGCCCGAATGTGAACCGTTCCCTGAACGACCCTGCACTGGGCTAGACGCACGGTAAGCAGGAAGGAGGAGTTGCTATGGCCATTCCGCATGCCTATTCAGGTGAGCCCATTGATGTCCAACCTTTTGGCACACGAATCTCGGATGAGCGCACCAGCGTTTTGTTCAAGTCCGTGCACTTGGAGGTTTTTCGGTTAGTCCTAAGGGCCGGGAAAGAATTTCCGCCGCATAAAGTGCCTGGTGAGATCACCATCCAGTGCATTGAAGGCGAGTTGGACGTGACCACGGTGGATCAAAGCCACCGGCTGAAGGCAGGGCAGATGCTCTACCTGACCGGAAACTGTCTGCATGGTGTGATTGCCAACAAGGATGCGTCGGCGTTAGTGACCATTGCGTTGGGAAGGTAGCGGACACCGTTCGGGCCTAATTGACGCTGCATTCGAACGCGGTGCCGGAGCTGGGACAGAGAGTGATGGCAGTTGCAGGGCTACGGCCTAGACATTGGCCGGCGCAGCACCCCACCGATGGCTTCTGTGGGTGATTGTGTAAATTCGCCGTCGCAGGAATCTGCCGTTCAATAGCCCGAGAGTGCCACGGTCAGCAATTGACCGCATAGATTTGGATGTTGCTCTATCCATGCTGCTGACAACAGCCGTGACGAGATTGGGGCCGTGACTAGCCTGACATAACAACGACTTTTGGCAATCGAGGCTGGTCATTACCCGATCGGCACGCGCATCCCTTTCTGTTGAGGCCAGCGTCGGCGGCAACGTACCAGTCGGCGCTGTGCGCCTATCGCCGCAGGCTGTGCGCAAGGATGGGTTGCCCCAAGAACATTGCAGCACCCTCGCACAAGCTCGCCCGGCTGGTGTACTTCATGCTCACCAAAGGTTTCGGTTTTGCCGAGGCAGGCCAGGACGATCACGAGCGGATGTTGCAAAATCTCACAAAATACGCCCATCATCTGGACTCCGAACTGCCCGCCCCCCCGCCACACCGAGCACCGCATGAAAGCAAACCGCTTCAATGTCGATGTCGTCAGGGAAGTTTCTCAAGAATCTCCAAATTTCGTTTCGTAACGCAACAATCGGCGGACGCCATGCGACTCACCCAATTTTCCGATTACGCCCTCCGTGTCTTGATGTACGTCGCCGAGC
>JBAUTC010000325.1:0-1655 GCA_049582025.1 Thiomonas sp. | reverse complement strand
GCACGGTCACTTGCTCCCGATTCCAAAACCGACTGCGCTTGGGCGTTTCAAACGCTTGGTTTATGGCCTCACCGGCAATTTTCCATTGGGGGATATTGAAGCGTGGGATTCCGCTCCCGGCCTTCATGGGGTATGCGCCAAGCCTGCTTCTAGTGACGCAAAGCGTGATCGCATATGAGCAAGACGAGCACGACGATCTCCGCCGTCCTCATCACCCGCAACGAGCGGCACAACATTGCGGACTGCCTCGCAGGCTTGGCGTGGTGTGATGAAGTGGTCATCGTCGACAGCGGGAGCACGGATGGCACGGTGGAATTCGCGCTTGAGTGGGGCGCAAAGGTGACCAGCAAGGCGGACTGGCCAGGATTTGGCCCACAGAAGAATCGCGCCCTCGATCTGGCACAGTGCGAATGGGTGCTTTCCGTTGACGCGGATGAGCGCGTGACTCCCGAGCTTGCCGCGGAAATCCAGGCCGCCGTGCAGCGCGCCGACGCACCCGATGCGTTTTCCCTGCCACGCCTGTCCAGCTATTGCGGGCAGTTCATGCGACATGGTGGGTGGTATCCGGACCGCGTCGTGCGCTTGTTCAGGCGGGGCAAGGCGCGATTTTCTGACGACATCGTCCACGAATCGGTGCAGACCCAGGAGCCAGCCGGGCAATTGCACAACGATCTGCTGCACATCAGCTACCGTTCGCTCGACGATGTGCTGGAAAAAACGAACCGCTACTCCAGTGCCGGCGCTGAAAAACTTGCCGCGCGCGGACGTCACGCCAACCTGGCAACCGCGCTGGGCCGCAGCGTCTGGGCGTTCTTTCGCACCTATGTGCTACGACGCGGTTTTCTGGATGGACAGCTGGGCTTCGTTCTGGCTTGCGGCATTGCCCATGAAACCTGGTATCGGTATTTGAAGTTATGGCTTGGGCAGCGCCGGACTTCCAGTTCAGCAGATCGCAAAAACTGATATGGAACCAATCCCCTACACGCAACTCAGTCTTGTTGTCTTCATGTTCTGTTGAAATTGCGTATCGCAGCAGGACTTGCGAATTTTTACTCTGGCGGCAATTTTCCGTCCTTAGAATTTCAACGCGGTGTTTGTGCGGGCTTTCGCCCGACAGAGCACTGCCTTTTGACTGAACCTTCATGCAGCGACGCCGATTTATTCTTGGTTCCCTCTCTGCTCCGCTCGTGCGCGGAGCCGCTTCCTTTGTCGGGCTTGGCGCTGTGGCCGCGTCGGCGCACGCGCAGTTCAAGGTCGATGTCTCGGGCATCGGCGCCACGCAAATTCCGGTAGGCGTCGGTGTATTCCGTGATCCCAACAAATGTCCACAGCCCGTTGCCGACATCGTTCGCGCGGATCTGACCCGCAGCGGGCTGTTTGCGGTCAACAACCTCGGCGGGCAGACGCTCACCGAGCAAGGGCCGCCGACCTACCCCGCCTGGCGCACGCTGAATCTGGAGGCAGTGGCCGGTGGCAGCGTGGTGCAGGTGGCGGGCGGGCGCTGGCAGTTGCAGTTCCGGCTGTGGGACGCAGTGAAGCAGGCCGATCTCGGCGGCCTGGCGCTCACTGTCATGCCGGGCGATCTGCGGCTGGCCGCGCACAAGATCAGCGATTACATCTATCAGAAGCTCACCGGACAGCGCGGGGTGTTTGCC
>JBAUTC010000324.1:0-7710 GCA_049582025.1 Thiomonas sp. | reverse complement strand
AATCGGCGTATGCACCGGAAACAGCCCGGCATCGTTGCCACGGTATTCGAGGTCGCGCATGCGGCGCTCCAGATCGCAGTTGTCGACAGATTGCGCAAGATAGGCCTCGTCGAGCTGTTGCTGGGAGCCGGTATGAGACAACACGGCATGAATGAAGCTTTTCAGGGTAGACATGATGGCTTCTCCCTCGTGGGGAGCCTTTCAAGGTGATTAGGGTAAACCCCAATCTATCAGGTCTGCCCTTGCTTTGCATTAACCACATGTGCTTTGTTGCTTTGCAGCATCACCCGCCGTCACATGAGGTGGAAACGCAAGGCCTACGTCACAATCTGCCCCAGAAAAGAAGGATGTCATTGCGCATGATGCGACGCACAATTTTTACGTATGCGCCCAGACATGCTCACACCCGGCGCATCGCACCTCCATGCAAAAAGCGGACACACAAGCTAGAATTAGGGTTAACCCCAAACAAGAAATGGTGCCATCATGGCCATGCTGAAATCTATTTTTAACGTCCTCTTCGGTTCAAACGGCAGCAATGCCGAGACCATCCGCCTATTTGCCGTGCGCACGACCAGCCTCAACGAGTTGGAACATATGCTGCACGACGGCCGCGCCACGCGCCAGCGCTGATTACTCAGACCGAACAGAAGCCGCTTCATTCATCCCGGAGTCAAACCGCGTCAGCGATCTGCGACCCGATTCCTCGGCTCACTCCACGAGCTTTTCGAGCTTGGCCTTGTCGAAGTGTTCGGTACGCAGGGCTTCGGGTGGGCATGAATCTGCCGGACACACGCCGTTCCGTTCAAGAGCCTGCCACAGCAACGCAACCTGATGCTCAAGTTGCGCAGCATGGTCAATGAGACCGAGCACGGCGCGTGACTGCGGGTCATCGCCGTTCTGCGTGACCGCATAGGCGGAAAAGCCCATGCGTGCGGCTGTTGCTTCGCGCTGCTGATCGACGTCCTTCTCGATAATGCGCGCCGGGTTTCCCACGGCCGTGGCGCCTGCGGGAACGGCCTTGACCACCACGGCATTCGAGCCGATACGCGCGCCCTCGCCGACGGAGAACCCACCGAGGACCTGCGCGCCTGCGCCCACCACCACACCCGCTCCAAGGGTGGGGTGCCGTTTTGCGCCCTTGTAGAGCGACGTGCCGCCCAAGGTGACGCCTTGGTAGATTGTGCAGTCGTCCCCGATCTCTGCGGTTTCCCCGATGACGACGCCCATGCCGTGATCGATAAACACCCGTCGGCCAATAGTGGCTCCGGGATGAATTTCAATGCCGGTGAGCCAACGTCCCCAGTGCGATATCCAGCGGCCCAGCCAATGCCAGCCCCGTGTCCAGCATGCATGCGCCACGTGATGGAACAGCAAGGCATGCAGTCCGGGATAACAGGTGATGACCTCCCAAGTCGAGCGCGCAGCAGGGTCGCGCTCCAAGATGATCTGGATGGTTTCACGCAGTCGTTGCAGCATGGATCAGTCTATTGGTGACGTGTTGGAACTTGAGGTCAGTGTATTGAAGGGTCGCAAACCGTGCCCGCACTGTTGACATCAGCGCGGCGGCACCTTGCGCAGAATGGCGGTACACACACCGCGCAGGATCTGCACCTCTTCCCGCGTCAACTCGGCGCGTGAAGCCAGGCGCTGAAGCCTCGGCAGGAGTTTGCGCGGGGCGTTGGGGTCGAGCACCTCCAGGGCGAGAAGCGCTTGCTCGACATGCCCAAGCATGCCATCTACTTCCCCAACCGTTGCCGCCACGGCTTCGGCCTGGGCAGGCTGCACCGCGTGCAAACCAACCGCCTTGCGCCATTCCCACGCGATCAGCTGCACCGCCTGCGCCAGATTGAGCGACGTATACGCTGGATTGGCTGGAATGCTCAGCAGCGCATCGCACCGATACACGTCCGCGTTGCTCAGCCCGAACCGCTCGCTGCCGAACACAAAGGCCACGCGCCGCGCCTGCTGCACACTGCGCTGCGCCAGTTCCGGCAACCAGTCTGGTGTGTGCAGGGGTGGCCCGAAGTCGCGCACCCGAGCAGACAAGGCCACGACCAGCCCACAATCGGCCACGGCTGCCGCGAAGTCATCGTGCACTTGTGCGGCCCGCAACACATCTTCCGCGCCGCTCGCAAAGGCAACGGTCTCGGGCTGTGTCAGCACATCGGCAAAGCGCGGCGCAACGAGGCGCAGGCAGCCGAATCCCATGTTCTTGATGGCGCGGGCGGCAGCGCCCACATTGCCCGGATGACTGGTGCCGATGAGGACGAAAACCGTGTCATCCGGCAGGTGCAAAGGCACAGCCGGCGCGCCGTCGATAAAATGCACATCTTTCATCTGTTCTTTGTCACTCTCCGAATTTCTCGCGCCATTGTCGTTGCTGGCGCCCAGGACACCATGCACCCCATGCTCAATGTGGCCGTTCGCGCAGCACGCGAAGCCGGCAAAATCATCAACCGCGCGAGTCTCGATATTGACCTGTTACGCGTCGCGCAGAAAGCCGCCAACGATTTTGTCACCGAAGTCGACCGCGCCGCGGAGCAGGCCATCATCGATGTACTGCTCAAGGCCTTTCCGCAGCACGGCATTCTGGGCGAGGAAACCGGCAGTACCTTCGGCGACGCCACATCGGACTATCAGTGGATCATCGACCCGCTCGATGGCACCACCAACTTCATTCACGGCATGCCGGTGTACGCCGTGTCCATCGCGCTGGCGCATCGCGGCGTGGTGCAACAAGCCGTGGTCTACGACCCGACACGCGACGAACTCTTCACTGCCACGCGTGGAGCCGGTGCGTTTCTCAACAGCCGTCGCATTCGCGTGTCCAACCGAGTGCGCCTCGAAGACAGTCTGATCGGCACCGGCTTTCCGTTCCGCAAGAACGACGATATCGATGCCTATCTCGAGATGTTCAAACGTGTCGCGCAGCGCTGTGTCGGCTTGCGGCGTCCGGGAGCTGCCGCCATCGATCTGGCCTATGTGGCCGCGGGGCGCTACGACGGATTTTTCGAAACCGGCCTCAAGCCCTGGGACATCGCCGCCGGCAGCCTGCTGATCACCGAAGCGGGCGGGCTGGTCGGCAACTTCGCCGGAGATGGCGACTTTCTGCACAGCGGTGAGGTCCTGGCGGCAACGCCGCGCGTCTATGCCCAACTCGTCGCGCTGTTGCAACCCTTTTCCAAGGCCTCCCCGGCCAGGACAGACGATCACGCCTCCTCACACAGCGCCGCCTCCGCTTCGGATGCGCAAACCGCCGTCCTGAATGGCACTTCCAGCAAAAAGACAGGGACCCTGGCCGTGCCGGAAGACAAGCGTCCCAGCGAACGCGCCAAGACTGCGCCGCGCCGCATCAAAGCCAGCGATGTTGCCAAGCCGCGCGAGACCGAAAAATCCCTGCCGCCTTCCGTGTACAAGCCAAAACGCGACAGGCAATGAATTTTTAACCAATTGATTTTGTTTTATTTTTTCCAGAAATTGATTTTTTTTGCTGCATTGCACAAATTGTTCTTGCAATTCAGGTTGTCATCCCTAAAATAGCAATTGTGCAGTGCACAAAGGACCTGAACATTCCGTCATCACTTCGACACCGTTCCGGGTTCAAAATGTGTTGGCTGCAGCTCGCAGTCCGCACCCCCTCAACCTAGGAGAAACCACCATGATGACCCCCGAACAATTCGCCGCAGCCCAAAAAACCCAGTTTGATGCATTTTTCGGCCTGGCCAGCAAATCCATGGACAACATGGAAAAACTCGTCGACCTGAACATGCAGGCCATGAAGACCTCCCTGCAAGAAAGCGCAGACCACGCCAAGGCACTGCTTTCGGTCAAGGACCTGCAAGAACTGTCGAGTCTGCAGTCCGGCTGGATGCAACCGATGGCTGAAAAAGTGATGTCCTACGCCCGCCATGCTTACGAGATCACCTCGGGTGCGCAGGCCGAACTGGCCAAGACCGCCGAGTCGCAGTTTGCCGAGTCGCACAAGAAATTCATGGATCTGGCGGAAACCGCTGCCAAGAATGCGCCGGCCGGCTCCGAAACCGCCGTGGCCATGATGAAAAGCGCCATGAATGCCGCCAACAACGCGTATGACTCGGTGCAAAAAGTCACCAAGCAGGCCGCCGAAGCCGTGGAAGCCAACATCAGCGCAGTGACCAGCACGGCGATGAAGGCCGCACAAGCGCCGCGTAGCGCCGCCAAGCGTACTGCAGCCTGAGCATCGGCATCCGGACAAAACGCGCCTGTCAACACCCAGCGCACTGGCGCGTTACCTAACCACGAGGCAAGTCGGCAATCTAATCAAAACTGCCGTTTCGCTCAACAGGTTGTCTCCTCGGTACCTCCAAGGTACCCTTCCAGCCGGTCTTTTGACCGGCTTTTTTTTGGCCGGATCAAGGGGCGCAGACTTGCCGATCAAGTTCACCAAGCAGGGCGCTCAGCACTTGCAGCGTCGGCATGGGGTGCTGGGCTCGGCGGGCCATTTCCAGCGGAGCGTGGAGCAACGCGGCAATTTCAAGAGCCCGGCCCCGCTCCAGATCTTGCAGCGTGGAGATTTTCACCGGGCCGATGCCGCGGGCGATCTCCAGACGCTGTTCAATGCTGACCAGCGGATCGCAGCCGTACACCTGCGCCAAGGTCATGATCTCGGCCATGCCTGCGCGAATGATTTCGATGAGTTCCGGATTGTCGCAAATGGCATTCATGCGCGCCCGGGTCAGACCCGCCACCGGATTGAAGGTTGCATTGCCGACGAGCTTCATCCAGATCGCGTCCCGTATCCGCGAAGTGACCTGTGGGTCGCAGCCTGCTTCGCTGAACAGGTCCGCAAGCGCCTGCACACGGGCGCTGTCCTGATGGGCGGGCTCGCCGATCACATAGCCATATTGGCCGTTGCCGCGAATCATGCCGGGCGCAACGACCTCCGCACTGGCATGGACAACACAGCCCACCAGGTGCACCGGATCGAGATCAGTCAACATGCGCCCCGCGGGATCGACGCTCTGAAGATGCGCAACATGGCCCTCCGAATTGGTCGCAAATGCACTGGAATCTCCATGGAAGTACCACCACGGGATGCCATTGATTGCAGGAAGCACCATGGTGTCCGGCTGAAGCAAGGGGTGTAGTTGAGACAGCAACGGCGCGATCTGATGCGCTTTCAGCCCGATGATCACAAGGTCTTGCGGACCGAAGTCGGCCAGATCGTCGCTGGCCTGCACATCCACACAGATGCGTTCCTGCGGATCTTCAAGGCACAGCCCGGCGCGGCGAATCGCCTGCAAATGTTCGCCGCGCGCCAGCACTCCGACCTCGTGCCCGGCCGCAGCCAGTTTCACCGCCATCGTGCCGCCCACGGCACCGGCCCCCACCACCACGATCTTCCTGGGTTTTGACATCTGTTGCTCCTTCTTGTGTCCATGGCATGCGTACTGCAGGACATGCAGTAATCCAATCAACCGACGACAATAGCACGCCAAAACGTCCCCCATGCTGACACCGCGCCAAGTCCTCGTCCTTATTCACGGCCGTTACTTCACCGGCGGCCTGGTGTCCACCGTGGGCGTGGCAATTCTCGGCCTGCTCGCCTATGCGCTGGCTGGACTCGGACCCGCCATTGCCCTGGGTAGCGGTGCCCTCACCGTGTGTTTTGCAGACAATCCTGCCCCCACCCGGGTCAAGCGTGTGGAACTGCTGTTCACCAGCATTGCGAGTTCCGTGGCCTTCACGCTGGTCAGCGCCAGCCTGTGGTGGCCGCCGGTGCAGATCGTGCTCATTCCAGTGCTGGGATTTTTCAGCGGCCTGATTGCCGTGTGGGGCAAGCGGGCGCTGGCGATGAGTTTCAGCGTGCTGTTCATCTCGGTCATCACCCTGGGTTCACCGGCAATGCACGGTCCGGCGCAACTCGCTGCCGCCGTGGCGCTGTTTCTCCTCGGCGCCCTGCTCTATACGGTTTATGCGCTGATCCTTGCGCGCTGGCTACGCAGGCGCACCAAGCAGCAAGCGCTGGCCGAGTTGCTTGCCCAACTAGGCCAGTTCGCCCACTGGCTGTCGGACAAGCTCAGCTCGCGCTCCCCCGGGGTGAGCGGAGCCGTGGCGCAACTCACCGCGATCAACGACACCTTGCAGAACACTCGGGATATCGTGCTGCGCGATGTGAAGACCGAAGCGGATCGTGCCCTGGCTGCGCGCCTCATCTTGTTGCTTGAGATCAACGAGGCGCTGCTGGCCAGCCAGAGCGATACCGACCTGATCCTGAGCCAGTTCGACGCCACCCCTGTGCCCGACGCACTGCGTGACTGGGCACAGCGCATCGGCAATGCCCTCGACCAGCGCGCAGATGCACTGCTGCGCGGCACGCGGGCAACAACCTTGCCCGCCCATCTGCCTTGCGCTCAGATCATCTACCACGCGCTGGACACCTTGCAGCCTAGCCAGCCCAGCGCGACTTTCAGTCAGGCACGCATGGCCTTGCGCGCCAGCGCCGACAAGCTGCAGCGCATCACCGATCTGCTGGGGCAACTGCCGCTGACCGACACGGTCACCGAGACCGACCCTCTGCACGGCATGGATCTGCAGGTCTTCCTCAGCCCCTTGCGCTATGACCCGCACGCACTGTGGCGGTCGATCCGCTGGGAATCCCCCATCCTGCGCTTTGCCATCCGCCTGGCGCTCGCCATGCTTGCGGGTGAGTTGCTGCTGCGCGCCCTACCCTATCACCCGCACGATTACTGGGTCTTGCTGACCATCGTGGTGATTCTGCGTCCCAATTACAGCGTCACCCGCCAGCGCATCAAGGACCGACTGCTGGGCACGCTTCTGGGTTGCATGCTTGTCGCTGCATTGCTTTCCGCGCATCCATCGCTGGCGGTGATGACCCTGGGCGTGTTTGTGTCTCTGGCATTGGCCCGCACCTTCATCACCCTCAACTATCGCTTCACCGCCCTGTTTGCCAGCATCAATGCACTGCTGCTGGTGGCCCTGCTGGAGCCCGGAAGCCAGTTCCTCGTCACGCAACGCCTGCAGGACACATTGCTGGGCGCGGCACTGGCCTGGGCGTTCAGCTTCGTGCTGCCACGCTGGGAAGCCAATGATCTGCGCCGGCAGGTGGATGCATTGCAGCGCGCCGCTCTGGGCTACGCACAGGCCGTGCTCGACCCACAGCACGTCAGCGACCTGAACTACCGCCGTGAACGCAAGCGCATACAAGACGCCCTCGCCGCTGTGGGGGGACTGCACGCCCGCATGCTGGAAGAGCCTCGCCAGCATCAGCGCATGACGCGTGAACTCGCCGCCTTCATCGCCCACAGTGACATCCTCAGCGCGCACCTCGCCACGCTTCGGGTGCTCAGGGCGCAGCGTGGCGACCGCGTGCTCCCTGCCGCAGAACAGGAACGCCTGCGCCGCACCCTCACCCTGCTCCGAAGCAGCCTTGCCGTGGATGGACCTCCGGTCGACACCGAGGCGGCCGAGGCCGGCGCAGTGGACACCCCGGTGGAGCGCCGCCTGCGCGAGGTCGAAGCCGAGGCACGGACGATCGCACGCCTGTCGCGGCAGATCCTTACACCCGCAGCCACCTAAAATGCCAATTTGCCCTGCAGCGCCCGCACACGCGGCGCTCTCCTGCAGGACGCACTCCATCTGCCCACCATGACTTCCAAGCGCCGCCTTTTTGTCACCACCGCCCTGCCCTACGCCAACGGCCCGTTC
>JBAUTC010000323.1:0-5865 GCA_049582025.1 Thiomonas sp. | reverse complement strand
GGGTATGAGCGCAGGATGGAGCGCGCTGCAGAGATGGCCGGTCTGTCCGCTGGCTCGCCCTCGAGGCCGGCGGCTGCCGGTGCCGCGGCCGGCGGTGGCGCTGGCACTCAGGCGGGCGGACAAGGCAGTGGGCGTGGTCGACGCTGATTCACGTTTTTCAACTTCAAGGAGTTCATCATGAAACAACGCACTTTCCTTCGTATTCTGGCTGCTACCGCGACCATCGGCGCCGCAGGTTCAGTCTTTGCTGCGGGCATGGGTGGAGGCGGCATGGGTGGTGGTGGCGGCATGGGCGGCGGCATGGGTGGTGGCGCCGGCCAGATGCAGCAGAACAAGAACCAGCAGCAATATCAATACCAGCATCGCAACATGCAGCAGAACAAGGGTGCCGCACAAGGAACTGGTCAAGGTCAGAAGCTGCAGCAGCGCGATCGCCAGCGCATTCAAAATCAGACGCAAAACCAGACGGCGCCTGCAAACGCTTCAAACTAAACCGCGAGGATTGAGCATATGCAACGTCGACTTCTATTAGCCTCCGCCCTCGGCGCCGCGATGCTGACTCTGGGCAGCTGCGGCGGCGGCGATGCCGCCGTCGCAGCTGCACCCGCGAGCAGCGACGCAGCCACAACGCTCCCAAGCTCGACCACGACACTGCTCTCGCAGATCGAGGCGATTCCAGTGTCCGCCCTGTCCACCGCTGAGGCCGATGCCCTGGTCTTCATGCGCGAAGAAGAAAAACTCGCCCGCGACGTATACCAACTGCTGTATGCGCAATGGGGTCAGAACGTGTTCAACAACATCGCAAGCAGCGAACAGCAGCACATGGACGCGGTCGCCCTGCTGCTGACCCGCTACAACCTGCCCGACCCTGCGGCAGGCATGGCCGTAGGCATGTTCAACGACGCCCGTGTGCAGGATTTGTTCAACACCCTGATGTCTCAAGGTCAAACTTCCTTGGTAGGCGCGCTCACCGTGGGCGCAACGATTGAAGACCTCGACATCAAGGATCTGACAGATCGCATTGCAGCCACCGACAACACCGACATTGCTTTGGTCTTCGGCAATCTGATGAAAGGCTCACGCAACCACTTGCGCGCCTTCATCTCGCAACTGTCCGGGCAAGGGGTGACCTATACCCCGCAATACATCACCCAGGAAGAGTTCGACGCCATCATCAACAGTCCGCTGGAAACCGGGTCGATCTGATCGTCAACATCCGGTGAAACGCCGCGCGGCACGCAGTTGCGCGCGGCGCTTTTTTGACCCGGTGCGCGACAAGCCCCGCCGTTCAGGGCGGGGAAGGATAGCGCGGATGCCACAGGCATCCATCGTCTCTTGAAGTAGCGCCCGATATGCTGTATATTAAACCAGTCATGAAGCGACTCCAGGCGTTCAAATTCGAGCTTCGTCCAAACGGTCAGCAGCAGCGCCAGATGCGCCGCTTCGCAGGCGCGCGCCGGTTCGTCTTCAACAAGGCGCTGGCGTTGCAGAAGGCGCGCTATGCGGCGGGCGAGAAGCGGATCGGCTACGCCGGGCTGTGCAAGGAACTCACCGCTTGGCGCCACAGCGCCGAGACGCCCTGGCTCGCAGATGCGCCCGTGCATCCGTTGCAGCAGGCGCTCAAAGACCTGGAACGCGCTTACGCCAGCTTCTTCGCCAAGCGCGCGGCGTTCCCGCGCTTCAAGAAGAAGGGCCACGCCGACAGCTTGCGCTATCCCGACCCGAAGCAGATCAAGCTCGAGCAGGGCGACAGCCGCATCTTTCTGCCCAAGTTGGGCTGGCTGCGCTATCGCAACAGCCGGGACGTGCCCGGCACGTTAAAGAACGTCACGGTGTCGAGCAGCGGCGGCAAGTGGTTCGCGTCCATCCAGACCGAACGCACCGTCGCGCAGCCGCTGCCGCAGGCGACAAGCGCCGTCGGCATCGACATGGGCATTGCCCGCTTCGCTACGCTCTCGGACGGCACTGTTTTTGCGCCGCTGCACAGCTTCAAAACCCACGCGGCGCGGCTCGCGCGGTACCAGCGCGCCATGCGCCGCAAGGTCAAATTCAGCAGGAACTGGCACAAGGACAAGGCGCGCGTCCAGCGCCTTCATGCCCGCATCGCCAACGCTCGTCGCGACGCCCTGCACAAGGCCTCGACCGCGATCAGCAAAAATCACGCGATGGTGTGTATCGAGGACTTGCAGGTGAGGAATATGTCCAGATCGGCGGCGGGAACTGCCGAAGCGCCGGGGCGCAACGTGCGCGCCAAGAGCGGCCTGAACAAGGCGATTCTCGACCAGGGCTGGGCCGAGTTCCGCCGTCAACTGGACTACAAGCTCCAGTGGAACGGCGGCTGGCTCGTCGCCGTCCCACCGCACAACACCAGCCGGACGTGTCCGGCCTGCGGCCATGTGGCCGCCGAGAACCGCAAGACCCAGGCGCAGTTCCACTGCGTGGCCTGCGACTTTGCGGACAACGCCGATCTGGTCGGCGCGATCAACATTCTGGCGCGAGGACATCGCGTTGCAGCCTGTGGAGAGACGGCGCAGTCAGGCCCCTCTGCGAAGCAGGAACCCACCGAAGCGACTGCGCACGAGGTCTCTCATGCGTAGCGCCGTAGGAATCTCCGCCCTTCCCGCGCAAGCGGTGGCGCAAGCCAAGGGCGGGGAGGATGTCAAATTGTTTGGATGTTGAACCTGTGCCCTGTGTTCCAGAGCACAGGGCAGCCCGTGCCGGGCGACGACCCTTTATAACCTTCAACCGTTCGACCATCGCGCTCGGCCGCATCACCATGCGTCTTGCCGAACTCGTCCCGCGCGCGCCGCTGACGCAGAAGGCCCCAGCATCGATCCAACTGTTGTGCAATGCGCCCGATCACATGATTTCTGCGGGGAGCCGACAACTGCCAATGTTCGCTGGCGCACAGTCGCCGCCCGGCCTTTCTCCTACGCTCGCATTACGGCATTCAGCCGACATCAAGGAGTTCAACATGACGCTACCGCGACGCAACATCCTCAAGGCACTGCTGGCAACCACCGCCGCTGTGCTCCTCGGCTCGATCGGGACCGCAGCCTTCGCGGCCACCTCCGAGGATCTCGACAGGGATGCAGCACAGACCCTGCAAACTCTGTACAAGGTCAGCCCGGCGGCGGAAGCCATTTCACACCGAGCCAAGGCGATTCTTGTCTTTCCCAACATCATCAAGGCCGGCCTCGTGTTTGGCGGAAGCTATGGCGAAGGCGTCCTGATGGAAGGCGGGAAGGTCAACGGCTACTACAACTCCGTTTCCGCTTCGTGGGGTTGGCAGGCGGGTGCACAGTCCTATGCCTACGTCGTCTTCCTGATGAACGACAAGGGCGTGCGCTATCTGCAGAAGAGCAAGGGCTGGGAAATCGGCGTCGGGCCCTCGGTCGTGGTGGTCGACTCTGGTCTGGCCAAAAACCTCTCGACAACGACGCTCAAGAAGGATGCCTACGCGTTCATCACCGACCAACAAGGGTTGATGGTCAGCCTGAGCATCGAAGGCACGAAGATCAGCCGCATCAAGCGCTGATGCGCTTGCAACTCCAGCCCGGTAACAGGCGGCATCGGCCCGAACAGCAACGACTCATCGGAGCCGGTGTCAATGTGGCGCCGGCTCCGTGCAAGGGTGAGAAACGACGGCCTGGATGGAGGGGCGGTTCGAGGCAGACCCACTGCGTCGACAGGGTCCACCGCGCCTATGATCTGGTCATGGACCAGAAGCCGACCCCCGCCGACACCTGCATCACCCGCGCCTGGCGGGCGCATCAGGGGGAGATCGAGGGCTACCTTCGCCGGCGCGTCAGCAACGGCGAGCAGGCCGCCGATCTGCTGCAGACGGTGTTTCTCAAGGCCTTGCATGAGGGGCGCAATTTCTGCAGCTTGCGTGAGCCGCGGGCCTGGCTGTTTGCCGTGGCGCGCAACGCGCTGGCCGACTACCTGCGCAGCCGTCATGTCTTTGATCCCTTGCCCGACGAGATTGAGGACGAGGCCGAGGACACACCCGCAGTGGACACCCTGGCCGACTGTCTTCCCTTCGCCCTGGCCGAGCTTGACGCTGCTGACCGCGACGTCATCAATCTGTGCGAACTGCAAGGCATGAAACAGAAGGACTATGCCGCGCTCCGTGGCCTGAGTCTGGCTGCCACCAAATCCCGCGTGCTGCGTGCGCGTGTGCGTTTGCGCGAAGCACTGGTCCTGGCCTGCGGTGTGCGCTTCGATGCGGCGAGCGGGAGGGTGTGCTGCTACGTCCCGCGTGCCGCGTCGACCAACTCTGAGACCAAGAGCGCCTGAGGCGTTGGGGGCAGACGCGGTCACCGCGTCCTGACGCGACGCCAATGCAAATCCGGACCACAGACGTCCGGGCCTGGCTGCATCCTTTTTGCACATGATGCGTCTTCACAGGCAAGAGAGTTCCTTTTCGAGGCTGTCATGAATGTCCAAGTCCAATCCAACCCTGCTGGCTCCGCGCTGAAGGCAGCACCTGCGTGGCGCGCCTGGATCGTGCCCTCGCTGGCCGTGGCTGGCTGGTTCCTGCTTTATGGCCACCTCGAATCCGCCATCGCCTCCTTCATGCCCTGGCTCTCGGCCGCGACTGGCATGGCGCCAACCGGTCATCTCTACGGGGCGATCAGCTTTTTCGCCTTCGAGGTACCCAAGGTGCTGATGTTGCTGGCGCTCATCGTGTTCGCCGTCGGCGTGATCCAGACCTTTTTCACGCCGGAAAAAACCCGGGCTATCCTCGCCGGTCGCCGCCAAGGTGTGGGCAACGTACTGGCGGCCACGCTAGGCATCGTGACCCCGTTCTGCTCATGCTCGGCGGTGCCGCTGTTCATCGGCTTTCTCACCGCCGGCGTGCCGTTGGGCGTGACGTTCTCCTTCCTGGTGTCGGCGCCGATGGTCAACGAGGTTGCACTCGCCCTGCTGTTCGGCATGTTCGGCTGGAAGATCGCCGCCATCTATCTGGGTCTGGGCCTGGCCGTGGCGATCACCGCGGGCATGGTGATCGGCCGCATGAACCCGGTGAAGCTGGTCGAAGCCTGGGTGTTCGAAATTCCGGCGGTCAGCAGCGCTGAGGCCAGACTCGGCTGGGATGCACGCTTCGCCCAGGGATGGAAACATGTGCGTGACATCGTGCTGAAAGTCGCGCCGTACGTCGTCGCCGGTGTCGGCGTGGGCGCATGGATCCACGGCTACGTGCCGCAGGACTTCATGGCGCACCTGATGGGCAAGGGCAACTGGTGGTCAGTTCCGCTCGCTGTGCTGATCGGCATACCGATGTACTCCAACGCCGCAGGAATCATCCCAGTGGTGCAGGCGCTGCTCGGCAAAGGCGCCGCTTTGGGCGCAACGCTGGCATTCATGATGGCCGTCACCGCCTTGTCGTTCCCGGAATTCATGATCCTGAAAAAGGTGATGAAACCCAAGCTGATCGCCCTGTTCGCTGGCGTCGTTGCCGCGGGCATCATCGTCGTGGGCTATGTGTTCAACGCGGTGATGTGACGCGCAGTCTCACATCGTTTTCCGTCCATCCGCAATTCAAGGAGATTTTCATGACTGTCAATCGCATGGTGAGCATCCTGGCCGGATTTGTCGTGCTGCTCAGCCTGGTGCTGGCGCAAATCGGCGGCCAGATCAACCTGTTCCATCCCACTTGGCTGTGGCTCACGGCCTTTGTCGGACTGAACCTGTTCCAGATGGGTTTCACCGGCTTCTGCCCGGCGGCCACGGTGTTCAAGGCGCTGGGATTCAGGGAAGCGGCGAATGCCTGCGGCAGTAACGCCCCGGGTAAGGGCTGCTGCTGAAATGCTTTACGGCTTCGAGCCGCCATGGCCCGCGCGCCCGCGGCCAGCAAAAGGA
>JBAUTC010000322.1:0-1713 GCA_049582025.1 Thiomonas sp. | reverse complement strand
TCAGGCAAGCGTGCGCTCTTCATTTTTTTCGATCCGAACTGCCCGTTCTGCCACGAGCTGTACAAAAAGCTGCGCGCCTTTGTGGGTCAGGATGACGTGCAGTTTCGCTGGATTCCGCTGGGCATGCTCACCGCCAGCAGTTTGCCAAAGGCGGCAGCCATTCTGCAGGCGCCTGATCCATTGAAAGCGTTTGACAAAAACGAAAACGACTATGACTTCGCGGCCAACGGCCAGCCCGGCGGCGGCATCGAACCCGCCACAACCATCGTTTCCAAGGTGCGCGAGGCCCTTGCGGCAAACCTCGCGCTCTACAACAGTCAGAAGTTGTTTGGCGTGCCGGTGGTGATCTGGCGCAAGGCGGACGGTCGCGCCGACATGTTGATCGGCGTGCCGTCGGATGCGCAGATCCAGACCATTCTGAAAGAGATGCGTTAGGGCCTGTTGGCTGCTCGGCAGTGCGAGGCCGGGTGCGCATCAGGCGGTTCTGAGTGAGCATGCCCATCGGCCGTGCCGAGCTTGGTGCCCCTGGCATGAATGCAAAGTGCCAGTCGGTGGCGCAGCCCACGACAACACTCGCCGCTTCGCACGCCGCTCATGCTGGCTGGCGCAGAAGGGCGGCGTATTGCCTGCGGAGTTTGTCCACCTTGGGTGCGATGACGGCGGCGCAGTAGCCCTGATAGGGATGATGCGCAAAGTAGTCCTGATGTTCGGCCTCGGCGGTACTGTAGTTTGACTCCGGCTCGACTTCCGTCACGATGCGGTCGGCGAACACGGCTTGATCGTGCAGCCTTTGCACATAACTGCGTGCCGCGGCGAGTTGGGCCGCGTCATGTGTGTAGATCCCCGAGCGGTACTGCGGCCCGACATCGTTGCCCTGTCGGTTGAGCGTGGTCGGGTCGTGCATGGCGAAAAACACGTCGAGCACAGTGTCCAGCGGAAGTGCATCCGGGTCGAAGTCCAGGCGGATGACTTCGGCGTGGCCGGTCTGCCCGGTGCATACGTCGTGGTAACTCGGGTTCTGTGCGTGGCCGTTGCTGTAACCGCACTCCACGCGCAGCACGCCGCGCAGGGGACGATAGGCGGCATCAAGGCACCAAAAGCAGCCGCCGGCAAGGGTGATGCGCTGTGGGAGCGAGGGCAGGGCAGGAATGGACATGGCGGATGGGTGGTGTGTGCGGCGATTTGTCGCGGGTGTCTGATTGTCGGGTGCTGACAAAATGCAGGGCTTTTGTGTGGCGATTTTCGCTGACAGTCTGCGGCGACCGACCACTGACCGATGATCCAGAGGAGAAAGCAGATGAATATTCGCATGTTGACCACGCGCCGTTGGCTGACCAGTGGCGCCGCCGCGCTGATGATGGCCGTTGCTCCAGTCGCCATGGCGCAGGATGCAGGGGACATCGAGGTGACGCAGGCACAGGCGCTATCGTCCATTCCCGGGGCACGTAATGGCGGCGGCTTCCTCACCATCGTCAACCATGGCAAGGTCGACGACAAGATGGTGGCGGCATCGTCCCCGGTTTGCGGACACGTGGAGCTTCACACCATGAGTATGGAGAACAACATCATGCGCATGCGCGAAGTGGGCGAGATTCCGGTGCCCGCAGGGAAAACGCTGCGCATGCGGCCTGGTTCGGGGTACCACCTAATGTTCATGAATCTGAAAGCGCCGCTGAAAGTCGGTGCGATGGTGCCGGTGACGGTGAAGTTTGC
>JBAUTC010000321.1:0-1568 GCA_049582025.1 Thiomonas sp. | reverse complement strand
TGTTCGTCAACGCGGTGGGCGGCGTGCGCATCACCGAACCCGCAGCCGACCTGGCCGTGCTGCTCGCCATTCAAAGCTCACTGCGCAACCGCCCCCTGCCCCGAGGTCTGCTGGCCTTCGGCGAGGTGGGCCTGGCTGGCGAAATCCGCCCTGCCCCGCGCGGCCAGGAGCGTCTGCGCGAAGCGGCCAAGCTGGGTTTCTCCGCCGCCATCATCCCGGCTGCAAATGCGCCCAAAGGCGTGGCCAGACAGTTCGAAGGCATGGATCTGCACCCGGTGTCGCGCATCGAAGAAGCGCTGGAGGTGGTGCGGGGCCTGGCATAGCCGGTCCCGCGCCTGCGCCACACAGGCCGACCCTCGACACGGCGTTGTACCGACCACTCTCCCGCAATTGTGGGCCCCTTCAAGTAGCCGCATACGCGGGTAAACACGGATGCTCCACCGTGGGCGCAAAAGTAGCCTTCAATTACACACTTCCCTGCGCGCGCAAGACGCCGCGCGTCCCCCTGAAAGCGAATCATGACCCTGATCTCGGGTGCAGAGTCCGTGCGGCCGGACACTTTGAACGTCGAACCACCAGCGTCCACCTATCACGTCGGTGCGGTGGACGCGGCACACTTTTCCAGCCTGCGCATGGGAGCGCTGCGACACGACTTCGACCGTCACCCGCTTATGCAATTGCCGCGTCTGGCGCAGTTGGCTCACGACCTCATGCCCTCCAAGCAATGCCGCTTCATCCGGCCTGGGACCACCCAAACCTCGGCGTTCACGCATAGCTCGGCAACACCTGATGGACGCGACATCGATGCGGTGTTCGCCCACATTGAGGAGCCAGGCTCCTGGGTAGCACTCTACGACGTGCAGACCGATCCACAGTACGCCGCCTTTCTCGACGAGGTCGTCGCCAGCGCACACAACTTGATCAGTCGTGAGCAGCCCGGGTTGTTCCGCGTGGCCGGTTTCATTTTCATTTCCGCGCCGCCCTCGGTCACCCCGTTTCACATCGACCGCGAAAACAATCTCTGGCTGCAGATCCGCGGACGCAAGCAGATGACAGTCTTTGATCACCGCGACCGCGACGTGGTGGCCGCGCGCGAAGTGGAAAATTTCATCGTCGATGGCTCGCTCGGCAAGGTTCAACTCGACGAGGGGTTACGCCCCCGCGGCGTGGACTTCGACGTCGCCACCGGAGACGGGGTGTACTTCCCTGCGACCTCGCCACACATGACACGCACCACCACCGACTGGGTACGCCCAGGCGACGGCGTCTCCATCTCCATCGGGGTCGTGTTCTACACCGCGGTCACACGGCATCACGCCCGTGTGCACCAGTGCAATCGCGTGCTGCGCAATCTCGGCCTCGACCCGGTCGTTCCAGGCCTGTCGCCCTGGCGTGACGCTGTCATAGCTCCGCTGGGGTATGCCATCGCTGCTGCCCGCGCCCGCTGGCGCGGCTACTCGCCTCCACCAGGGTCATATTGACGGACTGCCGCGCCCAGGCGATGCGCGTGTCGACGGAACAAGGAGTACGTCATTTCACCTAGACTCAGCGCCAGATTGCACGACCAT
>JBAUTC010000320.1:0-11278 GCA_049582025.1 Thiomonas sp. | reverse complement strand
GCCATGGCCAGGGTGCGCGGAATGGGTGTGGCGCTCATCATCAGCAGGTGCGGCTGAAGCCCGCTGTGCTGCGTGCCCGCGCGCAGGGTATCGCGAAGGGCGAGGCGTTGCGCGACTCCGAAGCGGTGTTGCTCATCAACGATGGCCAGCCCCAGCCGCGCAAATCGCACCTGCGCCTGGATGACCGCGTGCGTGCCCAGCACCAGCTTCGCCTGCCCGCTGGCGGCAAGTTCCAGGGCGGCCTCGCGCTCCTTTTTGGTCTGGCTACCAGAGAGCCAGGCCACGCGCACGCCCAGCGGCTCCAGCCAGTCGGCGAGTTTGCGCGCGTGTTGCGCGGCGAGGATCTCCGTGGGCGCCATCAATGCGCACTGCCAGCCTGCGGCAATGGCTTGCGCCGCAGCAAGTGCGGCGACCACGGTTTTGCCGCTGCCCACGTCGCCCTGCAGCAGGCGGTGCATGGGTACAGGCTGCGCCAGATCGGCGGCAATCTCCGCCACGCAACGCTCTTGGGCAGCAGTGAGGGTGAAGGGAATGGCGGCGCGCAATCGCGCGGGCAGACGTTCCACTCGACTGCTGTCCGGCATGGCCGGCGCCGTCCAGCATTTCCGCTGCGCCCGCGCCTGCTGCTGCGCGAGCTGTTGCGCCAGCAACTCATCGAACTTGAGCCGGCGCTGCGCGGGGTGCGTGCCCTCCTCCAGCGCCGATAAGGCTGAGGCGGGCGGCGCGTGCAAGACACGCACACTGGTCTGCAGATCGGGCAAACGATGATGCGTCAATTCGTCCTGCGGCACGGTGTCGAGCCAGTTCAGGCGGTTCAGCGCACTCCCAACTGCCTTGCGCAAATAGCTCTGCGGCACCCCGGCAGTACTTGGATACACCGGGGTCAGCGTTTGCGGCAACGGCTCGCCCGCATCCACCGTACGCCAGTTGGGATGCACCATCTCCCAACCGAACAACCCTTGCCGTACCTGCCCGTGCACCCGCAGCCGCACACCGGGCTGCAGGGTCTTGACCTGGTTGGGGTAGAAGTGAAACAGACGCAGGGTCAGATTCACCTGGGGCGCCCTCGCATCCTGCAGCCGCACCAGCAATTGCCTGCGCGGGGCGCGTCCCTGCACCTGAGTGTCGACCACCTCGGCATCGGCGGTCACCATCGCGCCATCGCGCATCGCGTCCAACGGGGTGAGCCGGGTCTCGTCCTCATAGCGCAAGGGCAGATGCAGCGCGATGTCCCAATCGCTTTGCAGGCCCAGCCGGGCAAGCGGCGTGGGCTTGGAAGGCGTGGCCTTGCCCGCCTTGCCGGGACCACGCCCGCCTCTCTTCTGCGGCGCGGCGGCGGCGGCGATCTCGTCCGGGGATGGTTTGCGCGCGGCGCTCATGCGGGCACATTCTAGGAAAGCACAGTCCGCGCACGCGCCAAGCAACACCACGCAAGGACAAGGCGCTAAATCCCTCAACTTTGTAAGAGATATTCAATCACGATACAGTGCTTACACATAGTCACATTTGATCCATGACAACAGCCCTCTCCACTCTGCGCACAGCTTGGTTATCCATGCTGGTGCTGCTGCTTGGGCTGATGCCGTTCATTCATGGGCATTTGGGACAGCCGGTGCAGAGTGGTTGGCACATCCATGCACTCTCCGCAGCGGCGGATGTGCAGACCGGCCCGCAATTCGATGGCCTGGCCGGTCTGGCAAGCCATCATCAGCATGCCACGCAACAAGGCCGCTTTGCGCTGCAGGCACACGAGCCGAGCGATGTCGAGCTGGTGCTCGGCATGCAATCGCGTCTATCGCAGATCCGTCTAGCCAGCGTGTTCAACGAGGTGGCGGCGGTCGAGACGGCGCTTGTCTTTGCGCAACGACTCGTTCCTGCAGAACCGACGGTCATTCACTCGACACCGGACAGTGCCCTACCGCGTGTCCACCACAGCCTGCCGCCTCCGAGCCAGGCGCCCCCTGCCATCCTGGCCTGACGTCTCCGCGCGGCGGCACAGCCATCGCGGAAACCCGTTGCAACCAAGCTGAAACACAGGGGCAACCCGTGGAAGCTACCGTTGCATGCACACAGCCCCAGAAGGAGCCCGGCCAGCCGGGATGACAGCATGTCTCAAACCATTCTTTCGCGTACGCCACTGGCCTGCGCCCTGTCCGCCGGCCTATTGAGCCTGGCACTCATTGCCACGCCCGCAACGGCACAACCAGCAGCACCAGGCGTCATCGCCATATCACTCGACCAGCAGACCGCGCTGGGCGTGCGACTCGCCACGGTGCAAGTCGCTGCCGCCGCGCAGATTGATCTACCCGCCCGTGTGACGGTGCCGCTGTCGCAGCAAGCCGTCGTGTCGGCTCCCGCCGCTGGACTGCTCACCCGCCTGCTGGTCAACCCAGGCGACACGGTGAAGAGCGGCCAGCCGCTGGCCGAACTCAGCAGCCCGCAAATCGCCCAACTGCAGCGCGAGCGCAGCGAGGCGCAGAGCCGCTTTGACCTGGCGCAACGCCAGTTGCAGCGCGACACCACACTGGTGAACGAGGGTATCGTGCCCAGCGCACGGCTCGACACGGCCCGTGCACAGAGCCGCCAGGCGCAAACCATGTTGTCCGAGCGCGACTTGGCGCTGAAGCTGGCAGCGGGCGGCACCACGCTCAACGGCGTGGCCGTGCTGCGCGCGCCGATCGCCGGTGTCATCACCGAAGCCACAGCGCTGCCCGGTCAGCGTGTCGATATGGCCGCGCCTCTGTTCCGAATTGCGCAGCAAGGGCAGTTGTGGCTGGAGATCGACGCCAGTCCACAGCAGGCATCCGCCCTGCAGGTTGGCGCCGACGTGGATATTCCAGCGCAGCAGGCGCGCGGCGTGGTGCTGGCCAAATCCACCGCGCTGAACGCGGGTCAAAGCGTGTTGATTCGCGTGCGCGTCACCGCGGCTGGCAGCCTGCAGGCAGGCGCGGTGGTGCAGGCGCGCTTGAACCTGCCAGCACAAGCGGGGGTGTGGCGTGTGCCGCCGGCCGCAGTGACACAGATCAACGGACAGGATGCGGTGCTGGTTGCCGACAAGACGGGCTTTCGCATCGTGCCCGTCAAGGTGGCCGGACGCCTGAATGACGCCGTGATGGTCAGCGGCCCACTGAAGGCCGGTGACAAGGTGGCGGCCACCGGAGTGGTCGCGATCAAGGCCGCAGCGGGTGAGGTGGCGCCATGAACCTCATGTCATTGACGCATGGTGCTCTGCGCCAGCGCTTGCTGACCATCGGTGCCATGCTGGCGCTGGTGGCGGGCGGCATCCTCGCTTGGCGTTCCTTGCCAATCGACGCCTTTCCTGACGTGTCATCGCCGCAGGTGAAGGTCATCATGAAAGTGCCGGGCATGACCCCGGAAGAGGTGGAGACTCGGGTGGTCCTGCCCATTGAGCAGGAGGTGCTGGGTATTGCCAACAAGCGGATCGTGCGTTCGACCTCGAAGTACGGCATTGCCGACATCACCGTGGACTTCAATGAAGGCACCGACGTGTACTGGGCGCGCCAGCAGGTGGGCGAGGCGCTGGCCAATGTGCGCGGCGATCTGCCTGCCTCGGCGATGGGCGGGCTCGCCCCCATCACCACACCGTTGTCGGACCTGTTCATGTTCACCATTGCAGGCGATGCAACACTTGAACAGAAGCGCAGCGCGCTGCAGTGGCTGATCCGGCCGGCGCTACGCACAGTGCAAGGCGTGGCCGATGTCAACATGCTCGGAGGCGACGTGCGCGCCTACGCCGTGCAGCCAGACCCGGCGCGTCTATCGGCCTGGGGCTTGTCACTCAACCAGCTGCGCGCCGCGCTGCAGGCCAATAACAGTAACGACGGCGCGGGTCGTCTGGACGAAGGCGAGGAAACACGCATCGTGCGGGTGCAGGGCGCGTTCTCCAACGCCGATGACATTCGCAATACAGTGATTGCCAATGTGCGCGGCACCCCGGTGCGGGTGAGCGACGTCGCACAGGTCAGCGTTGACAGCAGCACACGCTACGGCATAGTCACCGCGGACGGCAAGGGCGAGGCGGTCGAGGGCATCGTGCTCGGCCTGCGCGGCGCCAATGCACAGCATGTGATCCAAGGGGTGAAAGCACGTCTGGCCGAGTTGGAGCCGCGTCTGCCGCAAGGGATGAAAATCCAGGTGTTCTATGACCGCAGTCAGTTGGTCGAGCGCGCCGTGGGCACGGTGCTCAAAGCGCTGGGCGAGGCCGTGGTGCTGGTGGTGGTGATGCTGCTGCTTTTTCTCGGCAACTGGCGCGCGGCGCTGGTCGTCGCCATCACCCTGCCGCTTGCAGCCTTGACAACTTTCATCCTGATGCGGTGGTTTGGCCTCAGCGCCAACCTGATGAGTCTGGGCGGACTGGCGATTGCCCTGGGCATGCTGGTCGACGCCGCCGTGGTGGTGGTGGAAAACCTCGTCAGCCACATGAGCCATGACCCGACACGCGCGCCTGATCGGAGCCCTGGCGGCGCGACCACCGACCGACTGGGGCGCATCATGCGCGGTGTCTCGGAAGTGTCGGGACCGGTGCTGTCCGGCGTAGCCATCATCGCCATCGTGTTCCTGCCGTTGCTCACACTCGAAGGTCTCGAAGGCAAGCTGTTCCGCCCGGTGGCGCTCACCATCGTGTTCGCTTTGGGAGCCTCGCTGCTCATCGCACTCACCATCGTGCCGGTGATGGCGTCGCTGCTGCTGAAAACGACGTCGCACACCGACCCCTGGTTGGTGCGAAAAATGTCCGCGGGCTATCAGCGTGTACTCGACTGGAGCTTCAATCACAGCCGTATCGTCGTTGTGGTGGCGCTGGTCTCGCTGGTTGCAGCGGGCTGGGCCTACACACGCGTGGGCAAGACCTTCATGCCCACGCTGGACGAAGGTGACGTCATCGTGCAATTGCAGAAGCTGCCTTCAGTCAGCCTGGGCGCCACAGCCGCGCTCGACCTGCGGGTGCAGCAGGCGCTGCTGAAAGGCGTTCCGGAGATCAAGTCCATCATTGCCCGCAGCGGTTCGGACGACCTCGGCCTCGATCCCATGGGATTGAATGAGACGGACACATTCCTCGTCCTCAAGCCCGCGTCCGAATGGCGCGGCAGCAAAGACGATGTGATCGCAGCAATGCGCAAGGTACTGGAACGGTTTCCCGGCGTGAATTTCGGATTCACCCAGCCCATCGAGATGCGCGTGTCGGAAATGCTGACGGGCGCACGCGGCGATCTGGTGGTGAAAATCTTCGGCCCTGACATCGCGCATCTCGGCGAACTTTCGCAGCAGGTGGCCGGCGTGCTCAAGGCGGTTCCAGGAGCGGAAGAAGTCCTGGCGGCGCGACCCGAGGGCGTGCAGTACCTCACGGTCCAGGTCGATCGCCTGGCCGCAGGCCGTGCCGGGTTCGATGTGGACAGCCTGCAGCAGGATTTGCGCGCGCTGGTCGAAGGGCAGCCGCAAGGCATGGTGCTCGAAGGTGTGCGCCGTACACCGCTGCTGCTGCGCGGCGGCACCGATCTGCGCAGCAATCCACAGACGTTTGCGCATGTGACGATCACCGCACCAGACGGCACGGCCTACCCGCTGTCACAACTTGCCAAACTCACGCCCACGCAAGGGCCGGTGCTTGTGGCACATGAGGACGGTAGCCGCTTCGCCGCAGTGCAGGCGAATGTGAGCGGACGCGATCTGGTGAGCTATGTGGCAGATGCCAAGCAAGCCATCGCCACCAAAGTGAAACTGCCAGAGGGCGTGCGGCTGCAGTGGGGTGGTCAGTTCGAGAACCAGCAGCGCGCAGCTGCCCGTCTGGGGTTGGTGGTGCCGGTCGCGCTGGCGCTGATCTTCGTCCTGTTGATGACCACCTTTGGCTCCGTGCGGCAATCAGTGCTGGTGTTCGCCAACATTCCCTTTGCACTCGTCGGCGGGGTGATTGCACTGTGGGTCAGCGGCGAATACATGTCGGTACCGGCCTCGGTCGGGTTCATCGCCCTGCTCGGCATCGCGGTGCTCAACGGCGTGGTGCTGGTCAGCCACTTCAACGAGCTGTTGCAGCGCGGTCTGCCACTGCTGCAAGCTGTCCGCGACGGCTCCATGCGCCGTCTGAGGCCGGTGATGATGACCGCCACCATCACCGCGTTCAGTCTCGTCCCATTGCTGTCGGCCACCGGGCCGGGATCCGAAATCCAGAAGCCGCTGGCCGTGGTCGTGATCGGCGGGCTGGTCAGTTCCACCGCCCTGACCCTGGTGCTGCTCCCCCTGCTCTTCGCCCGCTTCGGCCTGCCGCGCAATGAGCGCGAAGCCGAAGCCGCGGCCCAATCGACGGAGAACGTCTGATGACTCACCCATCCAAATCCAAACCCTTGCGCGCTCTGGCTGCGGCCCTGGCCCTTTCCCTGACCATGGCGCCGACGTGGGCCGCGACGGGCAAAGCCGTGGACGCAGCGACGGCGCCGTCGCTGCAAGCCGCCCTGCCCGCCTTGAGCGACTTGCCCACGCCCAGCCTGCCGCACATGGTTGCAGTCGACCAGCTCCTGACGGACACCCCTGCGCTGCAGGCGGCACAGTCCATGCAACAGGCTGCCGTGCAGAACGGCGCGGTGCTCCGCGCCGGCAAGAACGAGTTCACCGGCCAGGCGCAGGTGCAGCAACGACGCATCGAGTCTCCGCCAGACAGTGGACGGTATACGGAATGGCAGTTGCTCATCAATCGCCAGTTGCGCCTGCCCTCGCAGGCAAGGGCCGATGGCCGCATGGCCGAGGCATTGAATGTCTCTGCACAGGCGGCGATCCATTCGGCGCGTCAGCAGTTTCTTGGCAGCATGCTGACGGCCTGGTTTGCCGCCCAGCGCGCGCAGGCCGACGCGTTGCTGGCGCAACAGGACCTCGACTTGATTGATGCGCAAGTCAAGGCGCTACAGCGCCGTCAGTCGCTGGGCGACGCCAGTGTGCTGGAGCTGGAGCAGATGCAGGCCGAGCAGGCCCGGGCGCAATCGGCGCTGCTGCTGGCGCAAGGCAAGGCTGCGAGCAGCCGCACCGCCTTGTTTGTGCGCTATCCGGTCCTGGCGCAAGACAGCAAACTGCAGGGACAGGCCGATGCCAGCGAGCTCGCTTTGCCAACGCTGTCCGCCGAGCAGCTGCGCGCCCTTGCCGTGCGGTCCAACCCACTGCTGGCCGAACAACGCGCCGCGCTGCAAAAGGCGCAAGCGATGGCAGCGCAAGCCCGGGCCGCACGCACGCCACAGCCCACCGTGGGCGCGTACATCGGATCGGAGCGGGGGGGCAGCGAACGCATCGTCGGCCTGCAGTTCGCCATTCCGTTTGGTGGTTCAGCGCGCGTGTCGCAAGAGCGTGCGGCACTGGCTGAAGTGGATGCATCCCTATGGCAGCTGCGCGACCTGCAGGCACAAACTCAGGCGGAATTCGAGCGCCTCTATGCCAATGCACAGGCACAATTTGGAGCAGTGAAAGCGACCGAGCAAGCCGCGCAGGTGCAGAGCCAGGCCAGCAACCGCATGTTGCGCGCCTATCAGTTGGGCGAAGCCGGGCTGTCGGACTGGTTGCTCGCGCGGCGCAGCGCACTGGACTCCACCCGCCTGGTGCTGCAATCCCGCTTCGACGCTTCGGAATCGACTGCACAACTCAAACTTCAGACGGGTCTGCTCTACGACATGACGCCTTGATGCGCGTGCTCGACAGGCTGGTTCAATACACCGGCCAGTCGCGCATGGAAAACAGGCGCTGGTGTTCGCGGATGGCATAGCGATCGGTCATCCCCGCCAGATAGTCGGCGATGGCGCGAGGCTGCCGGCCCGCGTCTTCACGCTGATAGGCGCGCGGCAACAGGCGCGTATCGGCGTGATAGGCCTCGAACAGCTCGGTGAGCAGGCGCTGCGCCTTGGTCGTGTTGCGCAGCACATCGGGGTGGCGATAGAGCCGGTGCAGCAGCAGATGCTGGAGTTGCTGCAATTGCTCCTGAACGGGGGCGCTGAACGCCGCCAGAGACGGTGCGACGCGCACCGCCTCTGGCGCGTCCACGCCAGATTGCGCAATGCGCCGCGCGGATTCCGCCACCAGATCGGCGATGAGCGCGGAGATCATGCGACGGATGATCTCCGCCACCAATCGCCGTCCCCGAACGGCTGGGTAAGCACGCCGCACGGCGTCCAGATGTCCGGCGAAGAACGGCACGGTCTGCAGTTCCTCCAGATCAATCAGCCCAGCGCGCAGACCGTCATCGATATCGTGGTTGTTGTAGGCAATCGCATCGGCCAGATTGGTGATCTGCGCTTCCAGGCTGGGTTGGCCGCCCTGCAGAAATCGCATGCCGATGTCGCCGAGCCGCTCGGCATTGCGGCGGGAACAATGCTTGAGCACACCCTCGCGGGTTTCAAAACAGAGATTCAGCCCATCGAACGCGGCATAGCGTTCCTCCAACGAGGTCACAACGCGCAATGACTGCAGATTGTGTTCAAACCCGCCGCCTTGCGGTGCATGATGGCGCATGCAGACACCGATGGCATCCTGCCCTGCATGGCCGAACGGTGTATGCCCCAGATCGTGCGCGAGCGCGAGCGCCTCGGTCAAGTCTTCATTGAGATGCAGCGCACGGGCAATTGAGCGGGCGATCTGCGCCACCTCCAGGCTGTGCGTCAGCCGGGTCCGGAACAGGTCGCCCTCATGGTTGAGGAACACCTGCGTCTTGTATTCCAGGCGCCGGAAAGCCGTGCTGTGGATGATGCGGTCGCGGTCGCGCTGATAGCCGGTGCGGTCGGTGGCTATCGGCTCGACATGCTCGCGTCCACGCGAGGTGGCATCGCTGCAGGCGTAGGGCGCAAGTCCTGTGGTCTGCACTCCGGCCACGACGCGTGTCATGTTGTGTGCGCTTCGGGAGCCAGTCCAGCCTGAAGATGCGCAGCGATGCTGGCCTGCGCCTCGGCCATCGGCGCGGCGCGCAGGACCGGTCGCCCCAAACCGTTCAGCAACACAAATCGCACCTCGCCCCCCTCGGTCTTCTTGTCAACCTGCATCCATTCGGTCCAGCGCTCGGCCCCGAGGTCGGGCGCACGCACCGGCAAACCGGCACGGGCGATGAGGCGAGCCAAGCGCTCTGCATCCTGGCGTGGCAGCAAACCCAGACGCACCGACAAATCCGCCGCCAGCACCATTCCCGCCCCCACTGCCTCGCCATGCAGCCAGTTGCCGTAGCCCATGCCCGCTTCGATGGCGTGGCCGAAGGTGTGACCAAAATTGAGAATGGCGCGCAAACCGGATTCGGTTTCGTCCTGCGCCACTACATGCGCCTTGATGCGGCAACAACGCGCCACAGCATCGGCCATCGCGGCATCGTCGCGCGCCATCAACGCATCGACGTTTACCTCAAGCCAGTCGAGAAAGTCGACATCGGCTATCGCCGCATGCTTGATGACCTCGGCCATGCCCGCGGACAATTCGCGTTGTGGCAGGCTGTGCAGGGTGGAAAGATCGGCAACCACGAGTTTGGGCTGATAGAACGCCCCGATCATGTTCTTGCCCAGCGGATGATTGATCGCGGTCTTGCCACCCACCGATGAATCCACCTGCGCCAGGAGCGTGGTCGGCACCTGCACGAAGGGCACGCCACGCATATAACTCGCGGCGGCAAAGCCTGTCATGTCTCCAATCACCCCGCCGCCCAGCGCGAACAATGTGGTCTTGCGATCACACTGGTGGCGCAGCAGGTCCGTGAAAATCTGATTCAGCGTTTCCCAGGTTTTGTGTTCCTCGCCATCGGGCAGCACGCTGTGCAGCACACGCGCGAAATGGGGCTTGAGACTACGTTCCAGCCTGGCCGCGTACAGCGGCGCCACGGTGGTATTGCTCACGATCAGCGCCGTCGTCTTGGGAGCGGCCACGCCGGCGAAGCTGTCTGCAGAATCGAGCAATCCGGACGCGATGCGAATGTCATACGCACGGCTGTCCAACGCAATTCGGACCATGGTCATGGGCTGTCCTGTCTGAGCCCGTCGGGGCGATGTCGGCATTGTAGAAAGCCGCTGCACCCATCTTTGGAGCAGGCCGGAATGCCCCAACGTGCGCGGCAGAACACAGAGATCGCGCCGACGGCACGCATCCCCCTCCAGACTCAGGTCTGCTGGCCGGAAGTGGGCAGCACCCCACCGAGTTCGAGTTGCATCTGCACCATGTTCGCCAACAGCGCCGGAGAAGGCCGCCCGGTGTCGATGACGAAATGCGCCGTTTCGCGATAGAGCGGATCACGCACGCGAAACAACTCGTGCAATTTGGCCCTCGCATCGCCCTGCTGCAACAGGGGCCGATGGCGATCATTTCGCAGCCGATGGGCCAGATCGTCCGGACTGGCGCGCAGATAGACGACTGTGCCATGCGCGTGCAGCGCCTTGCGATTCTCGGGCCGCAACACCGCTCCGCCTCCCGTTGCCAGCACAATCCCGTCGCGTTGCGTGAGGGTATCAATCATTCGCACTTCCAGATCGCGGAACCCTGACTCGCCCACACGCGAAAAAAGGGCTGCAATCGTGCAGCCCTGTTCCCGTTCGATCTCATGGTCGCTATCGATGAACTGAAGCCCCAAGCGTTGCGCCAGAGTCCGGCCAACGGTGGTTTTTCCAGCGCCCATGAGGCCAATCAAAAATATATTAGCGGTGCTTACTTTCAACTACTTCTGGTAATTCATGATGGCACGTAGGTAAATGATGCCTGCTTTGCATACGGTGCAGTGGCCGCCGACGCCGGAGAAATGGGCGCGGTCACGCCGCCGCTAGGCACCAAAGAAGCAGTCACTTGAACAGAAATGGCCGCACTGACATTTGCCTGCACAACCACAGAAGCATCCCCATTTCCATCCGTAGTCGAATCGCAACCGGGATTATTCACGTTTGCCGGAGTCAAGCAACTATAAGTGCCTATCCCGCCGACCGCAAACAGAACCAATTCATTGGGCACGCCATCGCCATATTTATCCTTCAGGTGAAAAGTTGCCGTGACCGGAGTGCCACTCGGCACTGCCTGTCCGCTCGGACTGAGAGAGAGAGTGCTCAGCCAAGCTGCGCTAGCGCCAAGCAATGGCGTCCCAGCGCTGCCCGAGCCGCCTCCGCATGACGCTAGGGTGACAGCGCCAGCCATTCCAACCAACAAGATCAAAAATTGTTTCCGAATTATTTTCATAATCGCCTCTACTGTATTCCGGCCTTGATTACTGGGACAAATCAGCGTTCGTGACAATCTTTGGCGTCAAAAACACCATCAGTTCGCTCTTGTTATACAT
>JBAUTC010000319.1:0-1803 GCA_049582025.1 Thiomonas sp. | reverse complement strand
GGGCACATGGGCGCGGCAGCGGCGCGGCGCGTGGCGGCGATGGACTTTCCCGTTCTGGCCTGCAGCCGCAGCGGGCAGTCGCGCGCTGCGGCGGATCTGCATTGCCCCCTCTACCCGCTGGAACAACTGGACGAATTCCTGGCGCAAACCCGGGTGCTCGTGGTGTTGCTGCCGTTGACGGCGGACACTCGCGGCCTGCTCGATTACGCTGCGCTCAGTCGCTTGCCGCAAGGCGCGCATCTCATCAACGCCAGCCGTGGCGCGGTCATTGATCAGGCCGACCTGCTCGATCTGCTGCAGGGCGGGCACCTCGCCAGCGCCTTGCTTGATGTGTTCGCGACCGAGCCCTTGCCCGCGGTCGATGCGCTGTGGCGTCACCCGCGCGTGCGCATCACCCCGCATGTGGCGGCACAGACGCTGGTGGGGCCGTCGGCGGCGCAGGTGATGCGCAAGATCGCCGCCATCGAACGCGGCGAACAACCCGGCGGCGTGGTCGACATGCGGCTGGGCTACTGAATATTGGAGACGACCATGCACACCATGAACACCTTGCCCCGATTCGTCGAAGTCGTCGAGGTTGGTCCGCGCGACGGCTTGCAGAACGAAGCCGAGCCCGTGGCGCTGGGCGTGAAGGTGGATCTCGTCAACCGGTTGTCGGCTGCGGGGTTTCCGAATATCGAAGCTGCCGCCTTCGTCTCGCCCAAATGGGTGCCGCAGATGGCCGACTCCGCCGCGGTGATGGCGCAGATCCAGCGCCGTCCGGGCGCGATGTACTCCGCGCTGGTGCCGAACATGAAGGGCATGGAGGCGGCGCTGGCTGCAGGCGCGGGCGAGGTCGTGGTGTTCAGCGCCGCGAGCGAGGCCTTCGCTCAGCGCAATATCAACTGCTCGATTGCCGAGTCCATCGCGCGCTTCCTTCCGGTGGCGCAGGCCGCCAAGGCGGCAGGCGTGAAGCTGCGGGGCAGCATTTCCGTGGCGCTGGGCTGTCCGTATCAGGGCGAGGTGCTGCCTTCGGCCGTGGCCGACGTGGTGCAACGCATGGCCGACCTCGGCTGCGATTCCATCGACATCGCCGACACCATCGGCGTGGGCACGCCAGGCGCAGTGCAGGCCGTGTTTGCGGCCTGCGGCGCGGTCTTTCCCATGGACAGACTCGCCGGTCATTTCCACGACACCTACGGCCAGGCGCTGGCCAATATCTTCGCCGCATTGCAGATGGGCGTGGCCAGCTTTCACTCCTCGGTTGCCGGTCTGGGCGGCTGCCCCTACGCCAAGGGCGCCACCGGCAACGTCGCCACCGAGGACGTGCTCTACCTGCTGCACGGCCTGGGAATCGAAACCGGCGTGAACCTGCGCGCCGTGGTCGAAGCGGGCGACTTCATCACCCGCGCCATCAACCGCCCGAACAACAGCCGCGCCGGCAAGGCGCTGCTGGCCAAGTGGGCTGCCGTGTGCGAGGCACAGCCTTGCGTCGCTTGACCCTCCATTTCGACACACCATGTCCACCAAGGCCGAAGCCACGCTCCATGTCGATACGCAGTATCTGAGCCCCTACGCGATGTCGGTGTATGTCGCCCTGCGCGAGAAGGGCGTGGACTTCGCTATGGAATTGGTCGATCTGGGCGCCGCCGCCCAGCACGCAACGCCTTATGCGCGAACTTCACTGACCCAGCGCGTGCCCACGCTGGTCCAGGGCGACTTCGCGCTGTCCGAGTCGTCGGCGATTGCCGAATACGTGGAGGACACCGTGCCCGGCACCCCCCTCTATCCGGCCGATCCGCGCGATCGCGCCCGCGCCCGTCA
>JBAUTC010000318.1:0-8412 GCA_049582025.1 Thiomonas sp. | reverse complement strand
ATCCGGGAGTCCCCCATGGTGTTTCATCCCACCGATCTCATCGGCTACGACGCCGCGTTTCTGACCACGGTGTCCTCTGTGCCGCAAGTGTGGCTGACGTTGCGCAGCCGCGACGTGTCGGGCATTTCGCTTGGGATGTACGGCCTGTTCACCGCTGGAATCGCGCTGTGGCTGATTTACGGCGTGATCGAACGGAGTTGGCCGTTGGTGGGCGCCAATGCTGTGACGCTGGTTCTGGCACTCACCGTGTTGATCTTGCTGTTGCGCCACGGGCCGCAGTCGACAAGCTGAATCCATCGCCCGGTTTTTGCTGCGCTGCAGCGTACCTTGTTCAGCGTTTCAGGCGGGTTTAGGCAGATCGTCAGGCTGTGCGTTGATCTGCCTTGGATCGTCCCGAAAGTCGTAATTAATTTAGAGGAATTGAAGTTTTAATTCTTCAAAAATTACTTTACAATTCAATAATCGATAGTTTAGCGAAACGAGTCTCCAAAAAATATCTTCCAAGTAGCGAGTTCTACTTGGCCTTCTTTGGTTTTTTCATCGTCGGTCGCCTCCTGTCTTGGCGTCCCGGGTTCTCGGCAGCGCGCTGAACACCCTCTGCATTCCAACGGAATGCCATCTTTGGGCCGCGTCTGCACGCGCGGCCAACCCAGTCGACACGCCCTCCATGCGGGGCGTCCTTCAACCGGACAACGTCAAGTTGTCCCGACCTTGGGAGAGTCCATGCAGAACTCTGCTTCATTGATCAGTGCTGGTACGGCGTCCCGTCCTGCCGTTGCCACGCCTGTTGTCGCCGTTCTTGGCGCTGGGGCTTGGGGCACGGCCCTGGCCAGCGCCCTGCGGCGTGGCGGGCTGGACGTAACCCTGTGGGCGCGCCGCCCTGATCTCACCCACGCTATCGCCACCACCGGGCGCAATCCGCGCCACCTGCCCGAGCTGGAGTTGCCAGCTGGTCTGAAGGCGAGTAGCCAGATGGCGCAGGTGCTGGAAGGCGCAGATGTGGTCATCATGGCGGTGCCTTCCACTGCCCTGCGCGGCGTGGCACGCGTGGCAGCGCCTCTGGTGCAGCACGGAGCCGTGGTGCTCGCGGCGTGCAAGGGCATCGAGCGTGACAGCGGCGCCCTGATGACCCAGGTGCTGCAGGACGAACTGCGGCGCGACGCGCTCATCGGCGCCATCGGCGGACCGAGTTTCGCCCATGAAATCGTGTGCGGCCAGCACGCGGCCCTCACCGTGGGCCTTCCCGCGTTGCGCCTGCGCACCGAGGCTGCCGCGCAGGCGCGCGCGCAGCGCATCGTTGCCGGGCTGCACAGCGCATTCACCACAGGCCGCGTGCAGCTCGACGCCACGGACGACGCCATCGGCGTGCAGATCGGCGGTGCGCTGAAGAACATGATCGCCATCGCCTGCGGCATGGCCATGTCCTGTGGGCAAGGCGAAAACGCACGCGCAGCAATTCTCACGCGAGGTTTGCAGGACATGCGCCAACTCACTCTGGCCTTGGGCGGTCGGCCCGAAACGCTCCTCTCCAGCGCGGGGGCGGGCGATCTGTTTCTCACTGCCTCGTCGGCGCAGTCGCGCAACACACGCTTGGGCATGCGGCTGGGGCGTGGCGAGTATCCCTCGGGCGATGGCGAACTGGCCGAAGGTGCGGTGAGCTGCCTTTCGGTGCAAACCTTGGAGCGCAGGCTGGGCTTCACGCTGCAGGTCGCAGCGGCAGTGCGCGATGTGCTCCAGCGCCGTCAGACCGCGGAGGACGCACTGCATCGCTTGCTTACCCAGCCCATGCAGCACGACGATGCGCTCAGCATTCCCCGGGTGCATGGCGGACACCTGCTCAAGCCAGTGCGCGAACCCGCGCCTGTGCGCCTGGGCGCGCCGCGTCCTCTGGCGCGGCATCCGCAATAAGGGAGGCGCGCATGCAACAGACCATTCTTGCCACCGATCTCGACGGCACTTTTCTGGGCGGAGATGCTGCGCAGCGCGCCGCACTCTACGACTGGATCGCCCACCACCGCGACGACGTCGTGCTGATCTTCGTCAGCGGGCGCGGGCTCGACTTCATGCGGCAGCTCGCCAGCGAGCTGCCGGTGCAGCCGGATCATGTGATCGGCGACGTCGGGACCAGCGTGGCTACCGGGCCCGATTTCGCGTCCCTGCCCATGCTGGACGACTGGCTCGACAGCTGTTGGCCCCGCGATGCGCAGGAGCAGATCGACCAGATCGTGCGGCGACATTCCGGGCTGGAGCCGCAACCGCATCACGGCGGGCGCAGGCGTTCATTCTTCTACCGCAACCCCGAGCCAGCTCAGCAGGCGGCAAGCCATCTGCGCGCGCTGGGCTTCGACACCCTGATGTCGGACAACCAGTATTTCGACGTGTTGCCGCGTGGGGTGCAGAAAGGATCCACCCTGCTGCGTACCCTGGCCGCGCTCGGCCTGCCCGAACACCGCACACTGGTGGCGGGCGACACGCTGAACGATCTGTCGATGTTCCAGACCGGACTCACCGGCGTCGCCGTCTCCAACCGCGAGACGGCGCTGGACCATGCCATCACACCACATAAGAACGTGTACCGCAGCGCGCAGCCGGGGGCAGCCGGCGTGCTCGATGCGCTCAAACGCTTTCGTCAACAGGGGAATTCCAATGGCTTCATCTCTGGTCATCGTCTATCACAGACAACCGTATGAGGAACAGACCGAGGGCGGCAAGACTGTTCTGAGGGAGAACAAGAGCCCCAACGGCATCGTGCCTGCGCTCAAGGGCTTCATCGGTCAGGTTGATCGCGCCAGCTGGGTGGCGTGGAAAAAGGCGTCGGCGGGCAAGCCTGCAAAATTCGAGCGCCGCATCACGGTGAGCGACAGCTACGGCAGCTACGAGGTGGTGCGCCTGCCGCTCGCCCCCGAGCAGATCAATCAGTTCTATCACGTCGTCTCCAAAGAGGCGCTCTGGCCCATTCTCAACAGCTTTCCGTCGCTCTACACCACGGAGAACTGCCAGTGGAGCGTGTTCCGCGAAGTCAACCGTCTGTTCGCTGAAGCCGCGTGCGACGAGGCTGCGCCGGGTGCGGTGGTCTGGGTGCATGACTACAACCTGTGGCTGGTGCCCATGTTCGTGCGGCAGATGCGCCCCGACGTGAAGATCGCCTTTTTCCACCACACCCCGTTTCCGGCGCCGGATGTATTCAACATCCTGCCCTGGCGCGACGAAATTCTGACCAGCCTGCTTGACTGCGATCTGGTCGGCTTTCATGTGCCCCGTTACGCGCGCAACTTTGCCGCGCTGGTGCAATCGCTGCGCAAGGTCGACGGCCTGGTCGAACGCAAGGTGTACCCGGAGTTGCAGGCCACAGGCACGGCGCTGTCCGAACCAGTCACGCCGGTGTCCATCACGGTGGGCGGGCGCATGCTGCGCATCGATGCCTTTCCCATCGGCACGCATGCCGACCTCATTCGCAGCACGGTGCAGAAGCCGGCTAATCTGGAGCGCGTGACCCACATCCGCCGTGAGGTGGCCGAGCAGACCATCATCGTGTCCATCGGCCGGGTAGACTATGCCAAGGGCACGCGCGAAATGCTGCAGGCGTTCGAGCGCCTGCTGGTGCGGCGTCCCGAGGTGCGCGGCAAGGTCAAGCTGCTGGTGACTGCCGTGGCCGCGGCCGATGGCATGCGCGTGTACAAGCGGGCCCAGCAAAATATCGAGCAGCTCGTCGGGCGTATCAACGGCCATCACGGCACGCTGTCGTGGACGCCCATCCTGCTCTCGACTACGCCCATGCCGTTCGAAGAGACGTTGAGCTACTACCGCGCGGCCGACATCTGCTGGATCACCCCGCTGCGCGACGGCCTCAATCTGGTGGCCAAGGAATTCATTGCCGCGCATGTGAACGAAAGTGGCGTGCTGGTGCTGTCGGAGTTCGCCGGGGCGGCGGTCGAACTGCAGGACGCCGTGCTGGTGAACCCCTATAGCATCAGCCAGATGGACGACGCGATCGATCGCGCGCTGGACATGCCGCGCGACGAGCAATGCGCGCGCATGCAACGCATGGATGCGCTGGTCAGCCGCTACGACATCACCAACTGGACGCACCACGTGCTCGAACTGTTCTCGCAACTGCGCGCACAGGATTGATTGACCCGTCTGGCGTCGCAAACCCGTCAGCGGGCGGGTCGGCGGCGCCATTTTGAATACGAGGAACCGTTGCACCCATGATGCAGTTGCATGTGCTCGACTATTACGCCATCGGTGCCTACTTTCTGGTCACGATCGGTATCGGCGCCTGGGCGACGCGCGCGCACTCCAACGCGGACGAACTGTTTCTTGCGGGGCGCTCTCTCGGCCCAGTGGCCGTGGGCTTTTCCCTGTTCGCCTCCAACATCTCGTCCGACACCCTGATCGGCCTGCCCGGCGCCGCGTACAGCACCGGCATTTCCGCAGCGAACTACGAGTGGATGGCCAGCCTGGTGTTGGTGTTTTCCATGTTCTGGGTGTTGCCCATCCTGATGCGCGCCCGGGTGACCACCATGCCCGAGTTGATGGAGCGCCGTTTCGACGCGCGCATGCGCAAATACCTCTCGGCCATCACCTTGTTTCTGTCAGTCGTGCTGGATACGGCGGGCACGCTGTATGCCGGCGCCCTGGTCCTGACCACGCTGGTACCCGGGATGAGCCTGACGCAGACCGCACTGGCGCTTGCCCTGTTCACTGCGGCCTACACGGCTGCTGGCGGGTTGCGGGCCGTCGTGTACACCGATGTGATGCAGGCTATCGTGCTCCTGGTGGGGGCCGGCGTGCTGGCCTGGACCGTGTTCGGGCAGTTCGACCATTCCTGGGCGCGGGTCACGGCGCAAGTGCCGGCAAGCCATCTCTCGCTGATCCGGCCCCTGGGTGACCCGGGCGTACCGTGGCTGGGCTTGATCACCGGCCTGCCCATCGTGGGGTTTTATTACTGGACGATGAACCAATACATCATCCAGCGCGTGCTTGGCGCGCGGGATCTGCCAGCATCGAGCCGCGGTGCCCTGTTTGCCGCTGGACTGAAGCTGCTGCCGCTGTTTCTCATGACGCTGCCCGGCGCCATGGCCATTCCGCTGCTGCCTCATCTGCAGCACCCCGATCAGGTCTGGCCCGAGTTGGTGGTGCGTTTTGCGCCCACGGGCCTGGCCGGACTCATCGTGGCTGGCCTGCTGGCCGCACTGATGTCGACCTGCTCGGCCACCCTCAACTCGGCGGCGACCTTGCTCACGGTGGACTTCATCGAACCCCGGCGTCCGCACTGGTCGCAGCGGCAACTGACCACGCTGGGTCGTGTGCTCACCGTGGTCATCGCCTTGATCGCAGGTGTGTGGGCGCCGCAGATCCAGCATTTTCAGGGGCTCTGGTCCTACCTGCAGCAGGTGTTCGCCTATGTGGCATCGCCGCTGGTGGCGATGTTCATTTACGGTCTCGCCTCGCGGCGGCTCGGTGCCACGGCAGCATGGCGTGGTCTGGCCAGCGGCCACGTGGCGAGTGCGGTGCTGTTCCTCGGCGCACGCGCGGGTTGGATGTCGATTCATTTCACAGTCATTGGGGGCGTGCTGTTTGCCATCACACTCTTCTTTACCTGGCTGTGGATGCGCATTCTGGGCGAGGCGGACCGGCCGGCGCCGCAGAGCCCAGGCATGCGTCTGATCGATCGCCAGGGGCTGGCGCGTCTGCCCTTGGACGTGCGCTGGGGAGCAGGTGTCGTGCTGCTTGGCATTGCAGCCTTGCTTTGGGCGTTTCACTGAGATGGGAACGACGTTGCGCGATCTGACGACGTCTGGGGCGACGCTGACGTCCTGGGTGCTGGGGCATCACCCCGAGTCGCTTGCCATCGCCGTCACCCTTCTGGCGACGCCGTTGTTCGTTCTTGTCGTGCGCCTGCTGGTCAGAGCCAGCGGGCCGGAGGGAAATGGGCAGTTCCTGTTTCTCCGCGTGCGCACGCCACTGCGGGTGGTTTGGTTGCTGCTGGTACTGCGCATCGATGCGATGTTTCTGCAGCAAAGGCTGGAGAACTGGTCCTGGGTGATCCAGCTCCTGCACCTGAGTCTGATCGCCGCGATCACCTGGTTGGCGATGCGGCTGATGCGTGCGGGGGGCGAACTGGTGCTGTTGCGCCGCGGCGGCCTGCAACTTCCCGACGACCCCAATCTGCTCGACGCCAACCTGGACGTGCGCGGCCTGCTCACCCGCGCGAGGGTGCTGACGCGGGTGCTGAGTTTTCTCATTCTGCTCATCGGCCTTTCGGTGGCGTTGATGAGTATTCCCAATGTGCGACAGGTCGGCGCCAGTCTGCTGGCCTCGGCAGGGATTGCCGGTCTGGTCGTGGGTTTTGCCGCACGACCGGTGCTGAGCAATCTGCTTGCTGGGTTGCAGATCGCGATGACGGAACCCATTCGCATCAACGACGTGCTCATCGTCGAGGGCGAGTGGGGGCGGGTGGAAGAAATCACCGGTACCTACGTCGTGTTCCGGGTCTGGGATGACCGGCGGCTGATCCTGCCCCTGCAGTGGTTCATCGAACACCCGTTCCAGAACTGGACGCGCACCAGCGCAAGCCTGCTGGGCACGGTGTTCCTGTGGGTGGACTACGGCACGCCGATCGAATCGTTGCGCAATGAACTCAAGCGTCTGTGCGTTGCCGACCCCGACTGGGACGGCCGAATGGCGCTCGTCCACGTCACCGACACCACCGAAACCGCGGTGCAGGTGCGTTTCCTGGTGAGCGCGGCCAACTCCGCGCGCGCCTGGGAATTGCGCTGCCGTATCCGCGAAGGCATGATTGCCTTCATGCAGCGGGTGCATGCGCAGCACCTGCCGCGCCGCCGCATGCAGTGGCAGGACGATTCGCCGGCGCCGGGCGGCGCAACGCGCGACATGCCGCCCTTTTCCTCCTGATTTGATTCCTTTTCACTTCTCACCTTCTCCGAGAAAGGCTGCGCAATGACCGCATGGCTCTCCCTTCCATTTCTGGGCAACTCCCTGCAACACTGGCTGATCGCACTGGGTTGGCTTGTGCTGGTGGTGGCGGTGGTTTCCATCGTCAGGCCGATCCTGCTGTCCTGGCTGACGGCGTTTTCGTTGCGTACCAGCAACCGCTGGGATGATGCCCTGGTGAATGCACTGCAGGGGACGCGCCTGCCGCTCGCCATCCTGATCGGGCTGTACCCGGCAGTGCAGAGCCTGACCTTGCCAGCGATCGCTGCAAAGTGGCTGATCGGCCTGGCGGCGGTCGGCCTGTTTCTGCAAATCGGCCTGTGGGCCTCGCGTTTTCTGGACTTCTGGATTCGCGTCTCGCGCGAGCGTGCCATCGAGCACGATCCGGAAACGGCCACCGGCCTGGCGGCGATGAGCTTCATCGCCCGGCTGGTGCTGTGGTCGCTGGTATTCCTGCTGTTGCTCGACAACCTTGGCTTCAACGTCACCACCCTGCTCGCCGGGCTGGGTGTCGGCGGCATCGCCGTGGGCCTGGCGCTGCAGAACATTCTGGGTGACCTGTTCTCCAGCCTGTCCATCGTGCTGGACAAGCCGTTCCAGATCGGGCATTTCGTGGTGATCGACGGTTTCTCCGGCACGGTGGAGAACATCGGCCTGAAGACCACCCGCATCCGTTCCATCAGCGGCGAGATCGTGGTGTTCTCCAATACCGACCTCACCAAGGCGCGGCTGCGCAACTACAAATTCATGCAGGAGCGGCGCATCGTGTTTGGTTTCGGCGTGACGTATGACACCCCGGCAGACACCATGGAGAAGATCCCAGACATGGTCAAAGCCATCGTCGACCAGCAGCCCGACGCCCGCTTCGATCGTGCGCACTTCAAGGACTTTGGCGATTCGAGCCTGAACTTCGAGGTGGTGTACTGGATGAAATCCTCCGACTACACCGGCTACATGAACACCCAGCAGGCCATCAACCTCGGGCTGATGCGCGAGTGCGCCCGGATCGGCGCGGAGTTCGCGTTCCCGACGCGCACGGTGCAGCTGCAGTTCGCGCCGCCCTCAACGGCGTCCAAGCAGCTTGACAACATGGTGCAGCTCGCCCAACGGGCGGAGGCGCAGACGTGAGGGACAGCCCCCGCTGAGCTGCCGCGCATTCGCCTGCGCATGACGCGGGCGTCCGGTCGATCATTCGTCCGGGGGAATGGGTGACTCCCCGTTCTTTCCGCCCCACACCTCGCCACTTGCCGAGATCAGGAGATTTCCATGCCACAACGACACGTGTTTTTTATTTTGACTGCTTCCCTGTTGGCCTCCGTGCTGTCGCTCGGAGTCGCCGCGCAGGCGCGGGCGGCAGACAGCCCGCAAGGCTGGAGCGGCTCTGCAGAACTTGGCGGTGCGGTGACCACGGGCAACAGCCGCACGTCCAATCTCGATGCGAAACTCTAGCTCGGC
>JBAUTC010000317.1:0-13721 GCA_049582025.1 Thiomonas sp. | reverse complement strand
GTTTTATATTCCGATATCGTTGTCAGAATTCCTTGCATCTCTTGCCGACGTATACCGGCCATCGATTGCCTGCGTCACGGGCCAGCCACTACAGTGTGGAATGGGCTTGAGACACGCCCTCGGTAGTCAACGCTCAATTCGCGCGACAGGAAGCGCTGGCAACCGAATAACAACGCATGACAGGAGACCTGATGAGTACGACACCCATTCCGCAAGCCACGACAGCCCCGCCTGTGTGCGAGCTGTCCTATATCCATCCAGAGCCGGATAGTCCTTGGCTCACCTACCTTGCGCAAGTCGACCGGGTCTTGCCGCATCTGGGACATCTGGCGCGCTGGGGTGAAACCTTGAAGCGCCCCAAACGCGCGCTGATCGTGGATATACCAATCGAGATGGACGATGGCTCGGTGCGGCATTTCGAGGGTTATCGAGTCCAGCATAACCTGTCCCGCGGGCCTGGAAAGGGCGGTGTGCGGTTTCACCCCGACGTGAGCCTCGAAGAGGTGATGGCGCTTTCGGCGTGGATGACGATCAAGAATGCGGCTGTTGGCTTGCCGTACGGCGGGGCCAAAGGGGGCATCCGCGTGACTCCTTCAGAGTTGTCGCGCAAGGAACTGGAGCGCCTGACGCGGCGCTACACCAGTGAAATCGGCATCATCATTGGCCCGCAGCAGGACATTCCAGCTCCCGATGTCAACACCAACGGTCAGATCATGGCGTGGATGATGGACACCTATTCCATGAATGTGGGTGCCACGGCCACTGGCGTGGTGACCGGAAAGCCGATTCAGCTGGGTGGATCGCTTGGACGTGTCAAAGCCACGGGGCGTGGTGTGTTTATCACGGGAAGCGAGGCGCTGCGGCGCTTAAGGATCGACATCAAAGGGCTGCGCATTGCAGTGCAGGGATTTGGCAATGTGGGCGGTACAGCTGCAGAGTTGTTTGCGCAGTCAGGTGCCCTGATCGTAGCGGTGCAGGATCACACGGGAACTATCGTCAATGAAAAGGGGCTGGATGTCACTGCCCTTTTGCAGCACGTCAGCGCGCATGGCGGGGTTGGCGGGTTCACAGGGGCGCAGAGCGCTCCGGATGCTGACTTCTGGGATGTGAGTTGCGATGTGTTGATTCCCGCTGCGCTGGAGGGGCAGGTGACTGCCGAGCGCGCAGCCAAGACCACAGCAAGGCTCATTCTTGAGGGCGCGAACGGCCCGACATTGCCCGCAGCCGACGATGTGTGCGCCAGCCGTGGCATCCTTGTGGTGCCCGACGTCATCTGCAACGCCGGGGGCGTGACGGTGTCGTACTTCGAGTGGGTCCAGGATTTCTCCAGTTTCTTCTGGGACGAAGACGATATCAACGCGCGGCTCGACAAAATCCTCGGTAACGCCTTTATCCGCATCTGGGATACTGCGGATCAGCTCAAGATCAGCTTGCGAACCGCCGCATTCGTGGTGGCGTGCGAGCGGGTGTTGCAAGCGCGGGAAGAACGGGGCCTGTATCCCTGAGCCGCGCAAGCTGATCGCCGACAGCGCCTGCCTTCATGACTTGTGGGCAATTGCGCTGTCTTCCGGCAGCGGAGCCAATGGAATGGCGGCTGGTTTGTTCCACGCCATCCGCAGGCCATCAAGCAGAAAGATGGCAAGCCCCGTCCAAACCAGCCCGAAGCCGATGACCTTGGCCGCCGCAAATGGTTCGTGATACAGCCAGACGCCGAGGGCGAGCTGCAGGCTGGGCGTGATGTACTGCAGCACGCCCAGCAGGGTCATCGACATCCGACGCGCGCCGGCCGCAAACAAGAGCAGCGGCACCGTAGTGACCGGCCCTGCAGCAATCAACAGCAAGCGCGTCGACACGTCCCCCTCGGCAAAGGCGTTTTGTCCCTGTGTACTCAGCCAATACAGATACAGCAACGCAAGCGGGAAGAGGACGGCTGTTTCCACCGCGAGTCCTTCGAGCGCGCCCAGTGGCGCCGTCTTGCGAAGCAGGGCGTAGCTGCCGAAGGTCAGTGCGAGACTCAGGCTGATCCAGGGTACATGGCCAAGTTCAAGCGCCATCAGCGTGACGCCAATCGCAGCGATGGCCAGCGCAACCCATTGCATGCCGCGCAAGCGTTCATGCAGTAACACTGAGCCCAGCGCAACATTGACCAACGGATTGATGTAATAGCCCAGGCTCGCGTCGACCACATGGTTGCTGTTGACCGCCCAGATATAAATGCCCCAATTGCTCGACAAGAGCAGGGCACTAAGTGTGAAGCGCGCGAGCACTGCGGGCTGTTCGCGCAACTGTCGCAACCACGACCAACGGTTGCGCACAGCAAGGATCACGGCCACGACAATGAGTGACCACGCCATGCGATGCGCGAGGATCTGCAGTGAGGGGACTTGGGCCAGTGCCTTGAAATAAAGCGGAAACAGCCCCCAGATGACGTAGGCCGACAGTGCGTAGAGAACGCCGGAATTCATGTGAACGGATGATGGTGGGTGGGTCGGGCGTCCGCCTCTCACGAAGCAGATGCCGAATGCGCCGACTTTACACGCGGCTTAGTATCCGTGCAGGACTCAGACGTTGAACAGGAAGTGCAATACGTCGCCGTCCTTGACGATGTAGTCCTTGCCCTCCGCGCGCATCTTGCCTGCGTCCTTCGCCCCCTGCTCACCGCCGTACTGGATGAAGTCGGCGAAGGCAATGGTCTGTGCGCGGATAAAGCCGCGTTCAAAATCAGTGTGAATGACTGCTGCAGCCTGCGGGGCCGTGGCGCCGATATGCACCGTCCAGGCGCGTACCTCCTTCACGCCGGCGGTGAAGTAGGTTTGCAGCCCAAGCAGTTTGAACGCGGCGCGGATGAGGCGGTTCAGCCCCGGCTCCTCCAGGCCGAGGTCGGCGAGGAAGGCCTGCTTCTCTTCGGCATCCAGCCCGGCGAGTTCGCTCTCCAGCTTGGCGCAGATTGCGACGACCGGGGCGTTCTCCTGTACTGCATATTCGCGCAGACGGTCGAGGTGCGGGTTGTTCTCGAATCCGTCTTCCATCACGTTACCGACGAACATCGCGGGCTTGGCCGTGATGAGGCACAGCGGCGCGATCAGTGTCAGTTCCTCCGCGCTCAGCCCCATCGCGCGCACCGGGCGGGCTTCGTTGAGTGCGGGGATGATGCGTTCGAGCAGATCCGCGACGCGCTTGGCGTCCTTGTCTCCGGAGCGCCCCTGCTTGTTCATGCGGTGCAGACTTTTTTCCGCCGTGCCCAGGTCGGCCAGGCAAAGCTCAGTCTGGATCACGGCGATGTCGGAAATCGGGTCCACCCGTCCGGCCACGTGAATCACATTGGGGTCTTCAAAGCAGCGAACTACGTTGATGATGGCGTCGGTCTCGCGGATGTGAGCGAGAAACTGGTTGCCCAGCCCCTCACCCTGGCTTGCACCCGCAACCAGGCCGGCAATGTCGACAAACTCCACCACTGCAGGCAGTACCCGCTGTGGTTTGACGATCGCCGCGAGCTGATCGAGGCGCGGATCAGGCAGTTCCACAATGCCGGTGTTGGGCTCAATGGTGCAGAACGGGTAGTTTTCCGCCGGGATCGCGCTTTGGGTCAGCGCATTGAAAAGGGTGGACTTGCCCACATTGGGCAGGCCCACGATGCCGCATTTCAGGCTCATGGAAATTCCTTGAAGATCAACCCCTTCCGCACCATTGAGCCCAACACCGGCATTGTGAACGTGCCATGTGCGCTGGGGCCGGTGGAAGTGGACGGAGTGCGATGGATCCAGGTGGGACGGCGCATGTGCGCAAAGTTTTGTCCTCGTTTTGTCCTGGAAAATTGATGCCGATTGTAGTGATCAGCGAGTCCCTGCTTCGTCGCAGCACAGCCGCGGACGGACGCATCCTGCGCGACCGGGTGCTGAGCGGGTTTTGTGTCCGGCTGAACGCCAGAAAACGCACCTTCCTGGTGGCGACAAGCGTGAAGGGGCAGCAATACCGCAGGATGCTGGAGCACTGGCCGCAGCGGGCTTGTTGCTTGCGAGAGCACAACCGTGCCAGCGTCGGTCGCAGGAGCGGGAGGCTATTGTTCAATGTGGATGCGCAGTCCCGCTACCCATTGGTGCCCGTTTTCACCGCCCGGGTGCTGAATATGCTGGATATCGGGTTGAAGGTAGAGGTGAGGGGCGAGTTGCAGCGAGTACACCGCTTCGATCACAGTTTCGCCTGGCAGCGCGTGCAATCGCGCTCGCGCGACGCCAAGCGTCAGCACGTCCGCGGGGCGTGCGGTATCGAATCCTAGAATCCGCACCCCTGCTCCGACATAGCCCTTTACCGGGTTGGCTGCCGCCGGACTCCAGCCGCCTTGCAGGAATGCGGACCAGTCGCGCCGGGTCGCGTCCCTCCAACGCCATTCGTTCACGGCATACAAACCACCGCTGTCCGCACCGTCGGCGAGGTGGCTCTGTTGCAGATGCCACATGCCCAATTTCAACGTGCCCTGGGTCTGCTCGCCGCCGCGCCAGTAACGGTCGACCTCTGCGATCCACAGCGCACCGTGATGCAATGCGCCGGACATGCTTGGAGGGTCGCCCTGCCAGACCCCGGCCTGCGCGGACCAGTCGGCGCCCAGAGCCAGCCCGCCCATCACTCCTAGGCCGGGATTGGGGAAGGTGGCGATGTTGGCATTCGAGGTCAGGGTGGGGGCAATGCCGAAGGACGCATTGTGCAAATGGCCAGCAACCGCGGTGGTATCGAAGCTGTTGTTCACGTCCATGATGCCGCCCTGCACAAAACCCGGGCCGATTTTCTGGCGATAGCTCATTTGATACAGGCGCAGAAAATTGGGTGCCCAGAGATTGCTGGGCAGCTGCACCGCGTTGGTGACGGTCTGCAGATTGCCACTGCTGCGCAGTCCCATGAGCATCAGGTCGAACTGGCCTCCACCCCACCATCCCGCTTGCATCGTGTCCAGGGTGAGACCGGCTTGAAATGCGGCGACCGAGATGGCTTGACGTGCCCCGTCGCCGCCGATGACGCCAAGCGTCTCTGCGTCCAGGTGAAGGGAAGTGCTCAGCCCGTTGCTCCAGGCCTGGCTCGGGGGCGTGATGGGCGCGGTGAACGGAGCGAGCTGAAGGGTCGATTCAGACGTTAGTGACCAGGCGGGCTGGACCATGGCGGCGGTGATCAGTGCCCCGAAACAGAGGGCGGGCAAGCGGGGTTGCGTCATGAAAAGCACGAATAGGGCCGGCTGGTATCGGTGATTATTCCTGAGCGGATTGGGCTCGATCCGAAACGAGTCGCCCGTCGAGCATCTCGAGCACGCGGTCGCAGCGTGCGGCAATGCGCGGGTCGTGTGTCACCAGTAGGACAGCGCAGCCGAAGGTCTGGTTGAAGCGCCGGAACAGTGAGAACACGTCGTCTGCCGAATGCGAGTCCAGGTTGCCGGTGGGCTCGTCCGCCAGCAGGATGGGGGGGCGAATCATCAAGGCGCGGGCGATGGCCACGCGCTGTTGCTGACCACCCGAGAGTTCGGTCGGACGCTTGTTGGCGTGCATCGCCAGACCCACGGCGTCGAGCAATTCCAGCGCGCGGTCGCGCGTGGCGGCATCGTGTGCTGCGCCGCCGAGCAGCGCGGGCATCATCACGTTGTCGAGCACGCTGAAGGCGTTGATCAAGTGGTGGAACTGGAACACGAAACCCAGTGTGCGCCCCCGCAGGGCGGTGCGATCGGTGTCGCTCAAGGCCACTGTCGGGTGGCCCTGCACGCAAATTTCTCCGCTGGTCGGGGTGTCGAGCAGGCCGATGAGATTGAGCAGAGTGCTCTTGCCCGAGCCCGACGGCCCGATCAGTGCGACGAATTCCCCGCTTTGCAAGGTGAGGTCGATGCCGTGAAGCACTTCAACTTCGAGTGGCGTGCCCACGCCGTAAGCCTTGCGCAGGCCGTCCAGGCGCAGCACGGGCGCGGCAGGTGGAATGGATGGGTTTGCGACCTTGGGCATCGGTGGAAATCAGACGGTCCGGATGGCCTCGACCGGATCAAGGTGCGAGGCACGCCGTGCCGGAGCAAACGCGGCGATGACGCCTGCGAGGGAGGCGATCAGCATGGCCTGTGGCACCAGCCACGCACTGATGGTCACCGGGAACAATCTCGGCCCGGAGGTGTTGAACACATAGACCAGGCTCACGCCGAGCAGCGCGCCGACGGTGGAGCCGATCAGCCCCAGCACGCCACCCTGGATGAGAAACACCGACATCATGCGCAGACGGGTGGCGCCCATGGCGCGCAGGATCCCGATTTCACGTGTGCGCTGCACCACGCTGACCGCCAGCACGCTTGCGATCCCCAGCGCCACTGACAGCGCAATGGACAGACGGATGATGTTGGTCGACAGCGACTGCGAACGCAGCGCATTGAGCAACTGGCTGTTGGTCGTCATCCAGCTCTCGGCCTTGACGTTGAACGTGCCGGCGATGCGTGAGGCGATCGACTGCGCGCTGAACAGGTCGTGCACACTCAGGTCGATCTCGGTGGTGGAACCGGGCAATCCGAGTAGGGTCTGCGCCTGTTGCAGGCCGAGATACACCTGTCGCTCGTCCACGTCGCGCACGCCGATGGTGAAAATGCCAGCAACCCGGAATGCCTGAGCCTGTCCGGACGGGCCGGTGAGGCGCAGGGTGTCGCCGACCGTCAGGCCAAGGTCGGATGCGAGGCGGGAGCCGATCAGGATTTTTTCCGCGCCAACGACGAACTGACCGGCAACGATGTCGGTATTGATGGGAATGATGTGCACATAGCTCGATGGCTCGATTCCGAGGATGGCGACCGCGCGCACCGCATTGCCGCGCTGGGCAAATGCCGGGCCCGAGACCACTGGCGTGGCGGCCTTCACGTCAGGCATGTTGCGGATCGCATGCAGCACGGCTACGGCGCTGTCGATGCCGCGCAGGCGCTGCGGGCGCGGATCGATGCGCGACAGATAGACCGCGTCTGCGGCCGGAGCCGGAGTCAGCGGAACAAGGTCTGGAGCCTTCACCACGATCTGCGGCTGGCTGCCCAGGGTGCGGTTGACGATATTGCCTTGCAGGCCGGTGACCAGCGCGGTGATAAACACGACGACCGCCGATCCCACAGCGATGCCCACGAGGATGAGCAGCGACTGCGCGCGGCCGTCACGCAAAAACTGCAGCGCAATATTCCAGGACAGACGCATTGGTAAAGTGAGTCGCAGACTCAGCGGCCAGGCATGGGCAATTCATTGCCGGATGGCGCCGCGCTTGCCGCAGCAGTGGGCAATGGCAGAAGCTGCAAGCGCACGCGTGCGCCCGGTTCCGCGCTGTTGCCCGCCAATACCGACTCTCCCGACGACAATCCGGAGATGACCTGCGTGAGCGTCAGACCCTGCAGGCCGAGCCTGACCTGCTGCGGCCGCGCTCGCCCATCGCGCAGCACCAGGACCGTGGCCTGATCGCCATCCACGCCGCGCAGGGTGTCGTTTGGCACGACCAGAGTGTCGCGGCGCTGCGCAGTGACGATATCGGCGGAGACGGTCATGTCTTGCTTAAGCCAGTCAGGCGGGTCGGGCACGCGCAGACGCACTTCCAGCGTCCCCGTGGTCCGGTCAACTTGCGGAGATAGGAAGTTCACTTGCGCCGCGAAGCTGCGATCGGGATAGGCGTCGGCGACACAGCGCGCCTGCTGTCCCACCTGCAGATTGCCGATGCTTTGCTCGTTGACCGGCAGCAGGATTTCGGTGGCACCGTCCATTGCCAGGGTGAATAACGGCTGACCGGGTGTCACCGTGTCCCCCACCTCGACGTTGCGTGCCAGTACCACGCCGCCCACGCCAGCGCGCACCACATTGCGTGCGTTCACTGCGCTGGCGGCGTTGAGCGCAGCCTCCAGCACGCGCTGCTGCGCGCCGCCGGGGGCAACGGCAGCGTAAGCGGCTTGCGCGCTATCGCGCTGCTGCCGGGCGTTGCGCAGCGCGGTCTGCGCTTGTTCGAGCTGCTGGGCCGAGCCGCCGCCTACGTCGAAGACGCTTTGGGCGCGCTTGAGGTCGCGCTCGGCCTGTTCGAGTTGCACCTTGGTCTGCGCCAGGGCGGCTGCCGCCTGCGGGCGCGATTGTTCGACCAACTGACGCAGCGCCGCGCGGGCCTGATCGAGTTGGGCGGAGGTCTGGTCGGCGCGCAGCTCCAGCAAGATCTGCCCGGCCTTGACATGTTCACCGCGATCGACCAGCCGCCTGACGACCGTGCCAGTGATTTCGCTGGCCACCTGCACCCGGGAAGGCGTGATGACATAGCCCGTGGCGACCACGTTTTGCACCAGATTGCGCGTCTCGATCTTGTATCCGGGCACTTCCGGCGGGCGGCTGCGCCACCACACCACGGCGGCGAGGATGGCCAGCGCGAGCAGCACCCACAACAGGCGGGGCCAGAGCGATCGGGAAGGTTTAGGCGTTGCGGACATCGGCTGACAGTTTAGGATTCCAAGGTCGGACTACGCTCAGGCCACCTTCCACGGGGCAGGCAAACTCGGGACGGCCCGTCGTTTGCTGGGAAGGAGGCTATGCATCATAGGCAGTCGACCGGAATTTCGCCCCATCATTCTCCGCCACAAACGAGTGCTGTTGCGCTGCGACAATCCGTGGAAGAATTTGGGCGCAGGACGCGCTCGTGCTTGCCAGCGCGCCGCCGTTCTGCTTCAATCGCCTTACAAATTGCAAACAGCCATGACCGCAAACCGTTCCTATTTTTTTGGTTTTTGGTACTTCTCGCACCGCACCGGCGGAGGGAGAGGCTGACACGCAGCCCACAGATCCTCAAAAACCGCCGGCACAGCCCGGCGGTTTTTTTTCGGGTTGATGCGGCGCAAACCCTCATGTTCGACACGCCTTCAGCCCCCGATTTCGCTGCCGCCACGCAGGCGGCTTCCATGATTACACCGCCCGCAGGAGAGCAATCGATGCAGTCCAAAACCGCCGCAGAGTCCTTGCAAAAGTCGCAGGAGGACAAAACCTCTCGTACCGACAATGCCCGCATCAAGCACATCGCGCCCCTGCCTCCGCCCGAGCATCTCATCCGCTTTTTCCCGATTGCAGACACCGCGGTCGAAACGCTGGTGACCGATACGCGCCACGCGCTGCACCGCATCATCCACGGCGAGGATGACCGCTTGCTGCTGATCATCGGCCCTTGCTCCATCCACGATCCGAAGGCGGCGCTCGAATACGCCGGGCGGCTCGCAGATTTGCGCAAGCAGCATGCGGGGGAACTGGAAGTGGTGATGCGGGTGTATTTTGAGAAGCCGCGCACCACCGTGGGCTGGAAAGGGCTGATCAATGATCCTTATCTGGACGAGAGCTTCCGCATCGACGAAGGGTTGCGCATCGCCCGCGAACTGCTCATCGACATCAACCGCCTGGGGGTGCCGGCGGGCAGCGAGTTTCTGGACGTGATTTCGCCGCAATACATTGCCGATCTGATTTCCTGGGGGGCGATTGGCGCGCGGACCACCGAGAGCCAGGTGCACCGTGAACTCGCCTCGGGCCTGTCCGCACCCATTGGGTTCAAGAATGGCACCGACGGCAGCCTGCGTATCGCCATTGACGCCATCCACGCCGCGCGCCGTCCGCATTCCTTCCTGTCGGTGCACAAGAACGGGCAGGTGGCCATCGTCCAGACCCGCGGCAACAAGGACACCCACGTCATCCTGCGCGGCGGCAAGGCGCCCAACTTTGATGCCGCCAGCGTGCGCGCCGCCTGCACCGCGCTGGAAGACGCCAAGCTCGACTGCCGCCTGATGATCGACTGCTCGCACGCCAACAGTTCCAAGCAGCATATGCGTCAACTCGACGTGGCGCGCGACATTGCCGCGCAACTGACCGCTGGCGAGCGCTGCATCTTTGGCGTCATGGCCGAAAGTCATCTGCACGGCGGCGCGCAGAAATTCACCGCTGGCAAGGACGATCCAGCCAAGCTTACCTATGGCCAGAGCATCACCGACGCCTGTCTGCCGTGGGACGATTCTGTCGAGTTGATGCAGGTGCTGGCCGACGGCGTGAAGGCGCGGCGCAAACGCGGCAAGTAAGGAGATATGCTTTCGGCAAAGGTTTCAATACGCAAGGAGTATTCATGCCCGCCATCCGCATCGACCTGTTCGAGGGCCGCAGCCCCGAGGTGAAAAAGCAGCTTGTCGAAAACATCACCGAGGCCGTGGTCGAGACGCTCAAGTGCGCGCCCGACGCGGTGGACATCATTCTGAACGAGGTGTCGAAGTCGCACTGGGCCACCGGCGGCAAGCTTTGGAGCGAGCCGCGCGAATAAGTCCCCTGCCCAAGGAGCGCCGGATGACGGGCTACAGATGGTTCGAGTCGGTGATGGAGCAGGCCAACAAGCTGCTCCATGTGTTCATGGCGGTCGTGCTGCTGGTTGCCAGCCTGCTGCTGATCTGGCAATTCGGACGCGATGTGATCCAGACCGTGCGCTCCGGCGCGGTGGCGCAGGGCTTTTTGCACGCCTTGGGCAATCTGTTCATCCTCTGGGTGCTGTCTTCGCTGATCTCTGCGGAAATCCGCTACATGCGGACGGGCAATTTTTCAGTGCTGGTGTTCATTGAAGCCGCGCTCATCACATTGCTGCGTCAGCTCATCATCATCCCGGTCGAGAGTCAGGGCCAGTTGCAGAGCTGGGCTTGGAATTATGGGCTGATCACGGCAGCGGTCATGGCGGTCGGGGTAACTTATTTTCTGGTCAGGCGTGTGACGCCGGGCGAACAGCAACGCGACCCCTGATTGCATACAAAATAGTATTGAATTATTCGACATTTTGTCATATTCACTCCATGTTGATTCCATAATAGACTGGACTCTCGATAACCCTGCGTAAGGTGCAGTGGTCTCTTAACGAGGAGAGTGTGTCATGGCCAAGATGCGAGCGGTGGATGCCGCGGTGCTTGTACTGGAACGGGAAGGCATTCATCAGGCCTTCGGTGTTCCCGGTGCGGCAATCAACCCCTTTTATTCCGCGCTGCGCAAGAACGGCCACATCGCCCACGTGCTGGCGCGGCACGTCGAGGCGGCCTCGCATATGGCCGAGGGCTACACCCGCACTGCGCCGGGGAATATCGGCGTGTGCATCGGGACCTCCGGGCCTGCGGGCACTGACATGATCACCGGTCTGTATTCGGCCATCGCCGATTCCATTCCCATTCTGTGCATCACCGGTCAGGCGCCGCGGGCGCGTTTGTACAAGGAGGACTTCCAGGCGGTGGATATCGAGTCCATTGCCAAGCCGGTGTGCAAGTGGGCGGTCACCGTGCGCGAACCGGCATTGGTCCCGCGCGTGTTCCAGCAGGCGTTTCACCTCATGCGCTCGGGCCGTCCCGGGCCGGTGCTGATCGACCTGCCGTTGGACGTGCAGCTCGCGGAAATCGAGTTCGACCCCGACACCTATGCGCCACTGGCGATCTACAAGCCCACGGCGACCCGCGCCCAGATCGAGAAGGCGCTGGACATGCTCGACGCCGCCGAGCACCCGCTGATCGTCGCGGGTGGCGGGGTGATCAATGCCGACGCCTCCGAGCTGCTGGTGCAGTTCGCCGAGCTGACCGGCGTGCCGGTGATTCCCACCCTGATGGGCTGGGGCGCGATTGGCGATAGCCACCCGCTGATGGCGGGCATGGTGGGCCTGCAGACCAGCCACCGCGGCGGCAACGCCAACCTGCTGGCCTCTGATCTGGTGCTGGGGATCGGCAACCGGTGGGCCAACCGTCACACGGGTTCGCCCGAGGTCTATGCCAAGGGCCGCAAAATCTTGCACGTCGACATCGAGCCCATGCAGATCGGTCGCGTGTTCATGCCCGACTATGGCATTGTCTCCGACGCCAAGGCTGCACTGGAGCTGTTCATCGACGTGGCGCGCGAGCGCCAGGCTGCGGGCAAGCTCAAGAACCGCAGTGCCTGGGCGGAAGCCTGCCGCGAGCGCGTGCAGACCATGCTGCGCAAGTGGGACTACGACCAGATCCCCATCAAGCCGCACCGCGTGTACAAGGAAATGGTGGAGTTCTTCGACGCCAACACCCGCTACGTCACCACCATCGGCCTGTCGCAGATCGCGGCGGCGCAGTTGCTCAAGGTCGAGCGCCCGCGCCACTGGATCAACGCCGGCCAGGCGGGCCCGCTGGGCTGGACCATGCCCGCCGCGCTGGGGGTGCGCGTGGCCGACCCGACCGCCGACGTGGTGGCCATTTCCGGCGACTACGACTTCCAGTTCCTGATCGAGGAGCTGGCGGTGGGGGCGCAGTTCAAGCTGCCCTACATCCACATCGTGGTCAACAACTCCTACCTGGGCCTCATCCGCCAGGGGCAGCGTCAGTTCGACATGGACTTCTGCGTGCAGCTTTCGTTTGAAAACGTGAACTCGCCGGAGGTCAATGGCTACGGCATCGACTTCGTCAAGGTGACAGAGGGCCTGGGCTGCAAGGCCATCCGCGTGTTTGACCCCAACCAGATCCAGCCTGCGCTGGCGCAGGCACGGCAGTTGATGAAGGAGTATGCCGTGCCCGTGGTGGTCGAAATCATCCTGGAGCGGGTGACGAACATCTCCATGGGTGGTGAAATTGATGCCATCACTGAATTCGACCCGGTTGTCGACCTCCAACCCGCCGCAGTTTGAGAAACCCATCATGCCAAAATTCGCCGCCAACCTCACCATGCTCTTCACCGAAGAGCCCTTCATCGACCGCTTCGAGGCCGCCGCCAAGGCTGGCTTCAAGGCGGTGGAGTTCCTCTTCCCATATGCGCACACCGCGCAGCAGGTACGCAACGCAGCAGTCGAGGCCGGCGTGCAGATCGTGCTGCACAACCTGCCTGCTGGCGATTGGGACGCGGGCGAGCGCGGCATTGCCTGCCTGCCCGAGCGCGTGAGCGAATTCCGCGAGGGTGTGGCCAAGGCCATCGAGTACGCCACAGTGCTGGGTGTGACTCAACTCAACTGCCTCGCGGGCAAGGCGCCGGCAGGCGCCGACCCCGGCGTGCTGCATGCCACGCTCGTGGACAACCTGCGCTACGCCGCCGCGCAGCTCAAGCCGCATGGCATCAAGCTGCTGATCGAGCCGATCAACACCTTCGACATCCCCGGATTCGTGCTGCACGGTACGGTCCAGGCGCTCGCGCTGATGGATGAGGTCGGCAGCGACAACCTGTTCCTGCAGTACGACATCTATCACATGCAACGCATGGAAGGCGAGCTGGCTGCGACGATGGAAAAGCAATTGCCGCGCATCGCCCACATCCAGTTGGCCGACAATCCCGGCCGGAACGAGCCGGGTACCGGCGAGATCAACTACCACTTCCTGTTCCAGCATCTCGACCGCATCGGCTACACCGGCCATATCGGTTGCGAATACAAACCCAGGACCACCACCACGGCCGGTCTGGGCTGGGTCGCCACGCTGTAAAGACAGAACAGACACACACCAAAACGGAGATCGACATGGCAACACTGGGATTCATCGGACTGGGCATCATGGGCGCACCCATGGCCGGTCATCTGCTGGCTGCAGGTCACACGCTGTATGTGCACAGTCGTAGCAAGATGCCGCAGGCGCTGATCGACGCGGGCGCAAAGGCCTGCACCAGCAACACCGAAGTGGCGCAGAAGGCCGACATCATTTTCACCATGGTGCCCGACACGCCCGATGTGCAGAAGGTGCTGTTCGCTGACGACGGTATCGCCAAAGGCCT
>JBAUTC010000316.1:0-1729 GCA_049582025.1 Thiomonas sp. | reverse complement strand
CGAATAGTCAAGGAGACAAGATGTTCAATTTCGACCCCTATTCGCCGACGGTGGATGCGGACCCGTTCCCGCTCTACAAGACCCTGCGCGACCAACACCCGTGCTTCTGGAGCCCGGAAGCCGAGATGTGGGTGCTGTCGCGCTATGCCGACATCGTCACCGCACTCAACGACTGGGAGACCTATTCGTCGGCCAGCGGCAACCTGATGACCGAACTGCCCAATCGCGCCGGCTCGACGCTGGGGACCAGCGATCCCCCGCGTCACGACCGTCTGCGCAGCCTCGTGCAGCACGCCTTTCTGCGCCGCAACCTGGAGGCGCTGGGCGGTCCGATGCGCGACATCGCCGCGACGGCGGTGGCCGAACTGGGCGATGCAAGGCAGTTCGACTTCATCGGCGATTTTTCGTCCCGGTTCACGGTCCGCGTGCTGTTCGCCGCGCTCGGCCTGCCCATGGGTGACGAGCAGACGGTGCGCGACAAGGCCGTGCTGATGGTGCAGTCCGATCCGCGGACCCGCGCCAAGGCGCCCGAGCACATCGCCGCCTATAACTGGATGCGCGACTACGCGGCCGGCGTCATCGCCGAGCGCCGGAAGAACCCGCAGAACGATCTGATCTCCCATTTCTCGATGGCCGAAATCGACGGCGACCGGCTCGACGAAATGGAAGTGCTGCTGACGACGACGACGCTGATCATGGCCGGCATCGAATCGCTGGGCGGTTTCATGTCGATGTTCGCGCTCAATCTGGCCGATCATCACGAGGCCCGCCGTCGCGTCGTCGCCGATCCGGCGTTGATCGCCGATGCCGTGGAGGAATCGCTGCGCTTCAATACCTCGGCCCAGCGTTTCCGCCGTCGTCTGCAAAAGGACGTCACGCTGCACGGCCAGACCATGCGTGCCGGCGATTTCGTCTGCCTCGCCTATGGCTCGGGCAACCGCGACGAACGCCAGTTTGCCGACCCGGACAACTACGACATTGGCCGCAAGCCGAGAGGGCATCTGGGCTTCGGCGGAGGGGTGCATGCCTGCCTGGGCAGTGCCATCGCCCGGATGGCGATCAAGATCGCCTTCGAGGAATTCCTCAAGGTGATCCCCGACTTCCAGCGCGTGCAGAGCCAGTTGCCGTGGATGCCGTCATCGACCTTCCGCAGCCCACTGCGCCTGGAACTCGCTCGCCCCTGAAACCAATAGGGCGTCCCGTCGCCGGTTCATCCGGGGGCGGGCTTTGCCATCTTCCCCAAGGAGAAAACAATGTCCCGAGTCACCTATATCGAACCCTCCGGCGAGCCGGTTGAAATCGACGTTGCCGACGGCTGGAGCCTGATGCAGGCCGCGACCAGCAATGGCGTGGACGGCATGGAGGCCGAATGCAGCGGCTCCTGCGCCTGCGCGACCTGCCACTGCTACGTCGAAAGCCATCTCGACATGCTGCCGGAAGCGGCCGAAAACGAACTGGCGATGCTCGAAAACGTCGCCGCCGAGCGCCGCCCGAACAGTCGCCTGGCTTGCCAGCTCAAGATGTCGCCGGCACTTGACGGCATCGTCGTCCGCCTGCCAGAAACCCAGATTTGAGCGCCGCATGAGTGGCCCTGTCGTCATCGTTGGTGCCGGGCAGGCCGGCCTGCAAGTTGCCGAGTCGCTGCGCGCAGAGGGCTGGGCCGGCGAAATCATCCTGCTCGGCGATGAGCCGCATGCTCCCTACCACCGGCCACCGCTGTCCAAGGCTT